>DAOLCX010000001.1:0-19298 GCA_035327685.1 Pirellulaceae bacterium
CCGGCCACTTCCCGCGCCTTGCCCAATTGTTCGTGCAAGTCGCGAAGTGTCATCGTCGCCAGATTCGAGATGGGCTTCATGGCTGTCGGTCCGGATTTTCCGGCATTCGACAAATCGAAAAGCCGGTTGAGATGCTCGTACTGCAGGTTGCGACGCAAACTGCTGACGGCTGGCTGGCGATCGCTATACGTCCCAGCAAAATCTCCAAAATATTCAGTCCAAACAGCCTGAGTCACGGCATTCATCAATTCGGGCAACGTCAAGACGTCTTGATCCGCAGCGACGCGGAACTCGTTGTCGAACACCCTTCGCAGAGTCGTCGGGTTCATCAATTGCGACAGCGCCGTGGCTTGAATTCCCAGAATCTGATCGTGGACTGGCCAGGCGCTTTCGGACATCGTGCCGCCAAAACCGCCCGCCCCATCGCGCCAACTATCGGCGACCAGGTGAGCCTGTAAGTCGGGGGTCAACCCAAACGCGGCGTCTTGGAACGTGTTGTCCAGCACAAAACTCAGCGCATCGCGTTGATCGGCTGCCGGAACGACTTCCACTGGGCGGCGCCCGTCCGGGTCACCCTTCTTATCGCGGTTGATAAATGCCCCGCCCAACCAGTTGGCCATCATGCTCGTGGCACGGGCTTGAAGATTCAACGTCAATTGATAACCGCGACGGGCTTTGGCCCAACTTTCACCGTCTTTAACGAATTTCTCCAAGATATGCCCGCGGTGGTGTTGCGCCAATTTTACTTGGCTGCGGGCGTAGTTCAGCGGATCCTTGCCAAAATCATACCGGCGCGCCAAAGGATCGGGACCGGTCGTGTCCTCGTCGGTTGCATACACCAATTGCGGATCGGCAACCCGTTTCAAGATTTCCGGGAGTTGCTTGTCATCCAGTGTATAACCGTACTCAATGGCCCACATATCGTAGGGCCCAACGCCGATCATGGAGTAGTCGCCTTGGACTTCCCCCAATTCGAAATTGTAATTCACGGGCAAGTAGTCCATGACAGAACCCGCAAACGGACGTTGCCCCTTAAGTTCCGATGAGTTGATCTCGCTCATCGAGTAAATGCTGGAGGCTTTGAAGTTGTGCCGCAACCCCAGCGTGTGGCCGACTTCATGGCACACCAGGTCGGCTAACAGCGGCCCAATAAACGATTCGGGCATACCATCGAGAATTTGTTCATCGGTGGGAGTGGAATCGTCCGGAAGCATCGCCATCAGCATCCGCTTGATGGCCACATCAAATTGACGGCCTTCCGCGGCAAAGCAGGCTCGATTTTCAGGAATTGAACGACTGAGTGGATTCAACGCCGGATCGATATGCAGTGCGGTCAGCGCATTATTCTCGGTCGAACCAAAAGTTGCCCGATACCAGTCGCTCTCGCGCATAATCGCTTGCCGCAAAACGGTCCGGTTTTCCGGCGAGGCCAACCGCAGCCGAGGATCCCAGTCGGGATGGTCCCAGAACCAGGCGATCGTTTCCGCAGTCATTCCATCCATTGCGACCCGCGGCATCACCTTGTCGAACTCCTCTTCAAATGCGCGAATCCAGCCATCCGTCAAAACGATGTCGGCATCCAAGATTTCACCCGTTTGTGGATTCACTCGGCTGGGCCCAATCGCGGTACTGATGTTGTTGTTCAACCAGCGAATGAAGTTATAGCGCACATCTTCCGGGTCCTTGTTCATGTGCTCGCCGGTTTGTTTGTCTTGCTGCCGGACTTCAATGGCGTTGATAATGCCGACTTGTTCGAACGCTTTGTTCCAATGCAAGACACCTTCGCGAACCCATCGGCGATAGCGAACGGGTGTCGTGTGTTCGATATAAAACACGATCGGCTGCTTGGGCGGACTGACCTTCAAACTCGGATCCCGCTTTTCCAGATGCCAACGATTGACATATCGGATTCGTGTCGTGTCCCCGCTGTATTTGCCAAAGTCATCGTAAGTGGTCGTGAAATATCCGACCCGTTCATCAGCGACGCGAGGCTTGAATGATGGCGTTCCCTTAATTTTGCTGATCGAATAATGCAGCGTGCGCAAACCTCCACCATCGGCGGTCACCTCCACGGCAATTTCAATGTTTTCTGGAAATGTCTTAGCGGTCACAACCCGTGTCAATTGCGGTTTTGCTGCGCGGACACCGGGGAAAAAGACAGACGAATTGTTCACCAGCAGTTCGTCCAAATCGATGACCGGACCACCGCGAGGGACCACGGTCAAGATCGGCACATCGACCAGAACGCGATCGGTAAACAAACGCTTAACCGACGCTTTGGACTCATCATCCGATCCTCTGATTGACAAGTCTTCGGCGATCATCGCCAGGCGTTTGCCGTACTGCCGCCAATAGACGTAATAGTCTGCGGACTGTAACCCGGCGAAGACATGACCGCTGGCCAGCGTTGTCGCCACAAATTGCCGATGGTTATCGGCGGCGAAATCGCGTGGCAATTCGGCCAACAACTGGTTGTTTTTCCGGTCGATCCAGACGCGATAAAACGGCGTCGCTTCGCTGCCGTCCTCAGAGAGGAATTTGATTTCTTCGTAACCCTTGATGACCTTGTCCAAGGGCGGGTATTCAGGGTCCGCTCCATTTTCTTGAGCGCGAATCCCTGGACAAAATCCCAGCGCCACGAGGGCGCAAACACTAAACAACCGGACAATTCGGCGATACTGAGACATAAGATGCTAAACTCCTGCTATTGAAAAAAAGCCCCTACGGGGCCTGCAAATCCCGCATAACCCAAACGGTTTAACATTCTAGCATGCAAACCCAACAGGCGGGGCACGGCGCCCTCAAATTGGCGAGAAATGCGCATGATTTAGCGATTGCAGGAAATGTTCGCAGCCACCGCCCAATACCCCGACAGGGGAGGTATCCACCAGGGAAACGTCAATCTCAAGCGCCACCCAACTGACCTTTTGGCCCTCAGGTATCGGGAGACTGATTCAGGTCAGGCGTGGGCTCTCCGTGGGGCCCACGCCTGCGCTAGACCTGAAAAAGACTCCCGCGCCCCCCTGCGGCGGGAAATACGGCGTTACCCGTGTAATTGCAAGCTTTGCAAATACCGCGTGAAAGCTTCGGCACCGACCATCGGAGCTTCGCATTGGCGGCCTCGGCAAACATACAACGTCGGATGACCACGATCCACGACGCGCCCCTGGAACAACGGTTCCAACCATTCAGAAAAGACGGCTTTCGAAGGATCACATCGCGCTGCAATCGAACTCCCTTGGAGTGTGGCAGCCCACAGCAAACGGAGTCCTTCGCGTTCCACCGACAAACGACTGCTGAGTACTAACTCCGGCGCTTCCGTGGCCAGCTCCCAGGCCGCAACCAGCAACTGTCCCCCGTCCAAAAGCGATCGCGTTGTCCATTTCATACCGGCATCAACGATCTGCTGGGCTCGCTCTCGCCATTCCGGGCGATCAATTAAACGCGCTAGCCGAGCCAAAGCCCAGGCGGCCATAGCGTTTCCACTGGGAATACTCGACTCTTGATATTCCTTCATTCGCACAATCAACGGAGCGACGTCGTGACCCACATAAAACAATCCCCCGCCCTGTTCGTCAGCAAACAGTGTCAACATTGCTTCCGCCACTGAAACCGCGCGATTAATCCACTGCTCGTCGAATGAGACCTGATATAAATCGATCAGTGCCGAAATGGCGAACGCATAATCGTCCAAGAATCCAGGGGCTCCGGGAACATCCTTCCATGAATGGAGCAATCGCCCATCCGCATCAATCATGTGGCGCTCGATAAACTGCCAGGCTTCGCAGGCCGCCTGGAAATAACAGGAGTCATCCACCACAATCGATCCCGTCGCTAAAGCCGAAATTGCCAATGCGTTCCAATTCAGGAGGATCTTCTCATCGCGTTGAGGGCGAATTCGTTCGGCACGGGCCGCAAACAACTCTTCTCGGCTGGATTGTAAAATGGATTCAACGTCTTCCTCAGGAATGCCCAAACGCGCCGAGAGCTGTGTCGTGGTCTCGCTGATATGCAAGACGTTTCGCCCCTCAAAATTGCCACTGCGGGTGACGCCATAGCCGGCACAAAACACCTGTGCCCGTGCAGATCCCAACAACTGTTCAATCTCGTCTTGGTCCCACACATAGAATTTGCCTTCTTCCCCTTCGCTGTCAGCGTCTTCGGCGCTGTAAAACCCGCCTTCCGGATGGCGCATGTCCCGAAGCAAATACTCCAGGGTATCTCGACCAATCGCGATCAATTCATCGCGACGCATCGCGAGGCCTGCCATCAGATACATCCGCGCCAGTAAAGCGTTGTCGTACAGCATTTTCTCAAAGTGCGGAACCAACCACTTTTCGTCCACGCTATATCGCGCAAAGCCGCCGCCGAGATGATCGTAAATCCCACCGCGGGCCATGCAGGTCAAGTTGTGTTCCACCATTCGCATCCATCTGGGAAGTTCGCTGCGCCCCGACGACAGGGCCCACCGCAAGAGAAACTCCAAGTGCATCGCGTGTGGAAACTTGGGGGCACCGCCAATACCGCCATGCGCAAAATCGTAGGCCTGTTCCAATTGTGCCGCCGCACGCGACAAGTCAATCGGTCCTTGAGATTCGTCGCGGCCGCTATCTCCGCTTCCCATTTGATGTAACCACCGCGTTACCTCCAGCGATTGCGCTTCAACTTCCCCGCGCCGATGCCGAAATACGTCGATGACCCGCTCCAAGATTTGTCGAAACGCAGGCATGCCGTACCGAGGCTCTCGCGGCCAATACGTGCCGCCAAAAAAAACATGCCCAGACGGAGTCAAGAACGCGGACAGCGGCCAGCCGCCGTGCCCATCGCGCAAAGCCATCACCGCTTTCATATAAATCTGGTCCAAATCAGGGCGTTCCTCTCGATCAACCTTGATGGACACAAAATGCTGGTTCAAATAGGCCGCCGTGTCGTCGTCTTCAAAACTCTCTCGCTCCATCACGTGACACCAATGGCACGCCGAGTAGCCGATGGACAGGAAGATGGGTTTGTCCTGATCGCGCGCGGCCGTCAAAGCGGCCTCACTCCAGGGGTACCAGGCAACGGGGTTGTGTGCGTGTTGCAATAGATAAGGACTCGTAGCATCGATCAAACGGTTGGGCATCTTGCTGAAGTCCCGATTTTGTGGTGCATCGAATGTCCCGGCTCCGTTGAAGAACATCGGGACGTTTGTTACTCTGAAAACAGTCGCGCCGGGCAACCGTTCACGACATTGTAGAACCTTTGTCTTCAATGGTCCGAATCCATGATTTGGGTTACCATCGTCCAATAATGAACAATTGAGGACAATGGTTCTACAATCAGGCAATTCCGCCAGAGTCCGTGAACGGTCATTCTCGCAAGTGGCGCCCGCTACTGGATGATAACAGATTTGTGAGCGTTGATATGGTGGACCCTCGACAGACATTGATATTGTGCTGCGCATGGTTCCTGGCAGCATGGGTAGCGTGCCCGAACTCTAACGCTCAAGATGACCACGCTGAATCCGAATCGATTCAGACGGTCGTTCGCGCGGCATTTATCGCGACACATCAAGGATTTAGTGTGGACGAGTTGATTGTTGACGATCAACTCCAAACTGCGTTTTTGTCTGCTTGCGCGGACCAGCTTCCGGAGATCAAGCCTTGGAGATTCAATTGGACGCTGTTGAACCTTCGCAAAGCCGGAAAATTGAGCGACGTGCCGACAACCCAATTTCGGCGGGACAACGTGGCCGATGTGCGCGTCATAGCCGAAATCGCCGCCCGCTCGATCCAGGACAAGTATGACACCACTGTCGATCGCATTCTCGCGGATCCCGACTGGCGGCGCGAATTGGACGAAGCGGCCCGACAGATTCATGCTGAAGTCAATTCTTACGCTGTCCGCAAAGCTGCTTTGCAGTTGCGCAAAACGCGCCAATTGCAGCCGGAATTGGTGACGCGAATTGCCAATTGGGGACGGGAAATCGATGTGTTGCCATTTGCGGAAATCGTCGACGACATCCAGCGTGTTCCGCCTCGTCCAGGAATCTACATTTTTCGAGACGCTACTGGTTATCTATACATTGGTGAAGCCGACAACCTGCGGCGGCGTTTGCAACAACACTCCCAAAAGTCCGATCGCTTGTCCTTGGCGAATTACTTGGAGCAAATCGGGGCGCGAGACGTCTCGGTGGAATTGCACACATTTGAAGAAGGTGCACCGATTGAACGACTTTCCGTTCGCCGCGCCTACGAATCGGAACTTATCCGCAGCAGAAATCCAAGATTCAATGTCCGCCCGTGATTTGGACTTGAGTACTGCCGGAAATCCAGTGGCTTCCCTGCCTCTGACGAACAAAAATCTCCATGATGGAATCCGCGGTAGCGTCGGTTGGCCAGGGCAATAGCAGGTCGATCGTCCGCGGGTCGCCCCCCCGCTCAATCAACACTCCAACCTGTTGCGCATTCAGGTCCCAAAAACCAATCCGTTGTTGCCCAGCGTCACGCTGAATGTCCAACAGACTAACTTGCAACGGCAATGCGGCAATCGCTCCATGAGGATACCGCACTTGGACACGCAATGTCGGCAACGGATCGCGGCCACTTTCGGCATCATCCCAATACTGTTCCGCAGCTACCGTCAGTTCAACCGGTGTGACGTCGCGCGAGACATCGACGGAGGCAGGCGTGTTTTCCGTCAAGCTGGCATACGTAACTTCGGCCGGTTGCCCGTGTCTGTCCGACAGAACAGATGGTGGAATTGCGGCAGTTGACCGGTTGGGCGCCCTGAATCCCGGATCATCAGCGGTGCCGAACGTATGCGTGCCCACTATTGGTTGGCCCTGATTTTCGACAGTATTCATTGCAATTCGCGTTGGCAATTCTGATTCTGGGTGAGTTCGATTACCTAAGTAATGATCGTCGCACGCGGGATCATAGGGGAGTTGGCCGGGAGTCGTCGAATAGGGGATCATAAAGTCCAATTGAGGCTCTTGTCCCGTCGCCCGAATGTACTCGGATTTCAACGCAAAATATTGAGTCTGCATGTCGAGAATTTCATTCTTCAACAAAGCAATTTCGCGTCGAACGGCTGGAGACTGAGCACAACCTGCCATGGCCCCCATGACGATCACAATCAAAGTGTGGCGTATGAAATGCATTCGAGTTTTTGGATTGCGGTCAGCCTGATTGTTCAAGACCATTCGGCAACACGTATTCGCCAGTTGGCTGTGAAAAACTCGACAGTTTAAACCAAAATATGGGCATTGGAGCAAGGTCAAATCAGAAGTTGAACCCGTCGGTTGGCGAATTTCTGACGCTGACAGAATACGAACCACCGCAATGACAGCACGGCCCCCGTCACCCCTTGGGATTGTTCAATTAAGTCAGGGTTGCTACAGTCGCGCCCCCTGGCTCAAAATTCGAACTGACGGGTAGCCTGCCGTGTTTATCAAGCGGTTCAGACGGCGATGGCGTATTTTGATGTTGGCCGTAGCGTGTGTTTGCGCAGGAAGCGTTTCACAATGCGGCTGTCGGGCCATCGAAAACAAAATGATTTACTTACCCTTGCCCACGCTGGTCAGTGATCCCCCTCCCCCTCCCCTCGCAGATATTCAGTTGAAAATAAACGGGAACACGACCATCCATGGCCGCTGGTGTCCCTATCCTGAATCAGTTGGAGCGATTCTGTATTTGCACGGCAATGCTGGGAACATCCAGGTTTTTGCGCCTGAAGTCTTCCGGATCCAACAGGCGACCAAAATGTCGGTGTTGATTATCGACTATCCAGGGTATGGGCGCAGTGAAGGAAGTCCCAGCGAACAAGGCTGTTATGATGCGGCCTACTCCGCATACCGTTGGCTCACAGAAACCGCAGGCATTCCTGCCGAGCAACTGGTCATCTATGGAGAATCACTGGGCGGTGCCATAGCCATCGATTTGGCTAGTCAGGTTCCGCACCAGGCGCTCGTCTTGGTCCGGACGTTCGCGTCGATGTCCGATATGGTCCGCCTGAAATTTCCAGTTTTGTCCAGCGTCTGGAAAGTGGCCAATCGCTTTGACAGCATTCACAAGATTGGTTTGTGTCGCGCGCCGATCCTGCTGGCGCAAGCGACTCATGATACGCTGGTCCCTTATGCGCAAGGCGAACGACTACGTGAGGCAAGCAGCCAGCCAGTGCAATGGCTAGAACTTCGCGGACATACCCACAACAGTCCGTTGTCCACGGAGTTCTACGAGCAATTGCAGCAGTTCGTGACAACAACGCGACTGTCGAGAGAAACCACCCACATTGCAAGTCGTCCTTACAGACCATAATAATCGGCTAGATAACCGAAAACGGCAGAACGAGTGCTCTGTTACAGTTAGTTTTAGGGACAAGTTAATTCAGCGGGAACGCGTTAGAGTCCGGTCCAGGCATCGAAAATCGGTGCTAACAAACTGCGGCTCATCCGACATTTCAGCGGTGTCTAAATATTAGCTATTGCGGCCGACGCCCAGAAATTGCCAGCCCGACATATAAAAACTCGCGCCGAATGGCTTTGTCCATCGGCACTCAGCCAATATCGTCACGTCCTCGCCCTCCAACCGGTGAATCCGAATGCTGGCAAAAGATCGCTCTTCCACTTTGTCTTGCGTGATGATGCAGATTCCGTTGGAGCTGATATTGCGGCTGAAGCCAGGAAACTCCGCATTGGAATCTCGCAAACGGATGGTTACGGGACGGACGAGATGTTCGCGAATCGCCGAGCGTCGCTCCATGGCGTCGAAACGACAATCTTCAGCCAATAGGCGTTGCACTAACTCCGCTACAACGGGATTGGCGCCGAACAGATAATCAGTGTGCATCATGGCTGGTAACTCCGCACGATCAGACGGGCTTCAATGGAAAAGGTAGGTCGATTTGTCCCCGGCTGCAAGCACATTGCCCGCGTTGCTCGGGCAATTGCAGTCTTCTGGGACAGGTTGTGAGGATTTCTCAGTTGACACCGCTGGGGTCAGACGACCTGTTCAAGTTTACCGTTCCAGGAACGGCCTGAAGCGCAGAATGGCAGCGCCTTTTCCCTAAGATTTGATCGCGCCAAACGCGCGCAGTAACGTCACGGTGCCCAATCCTGCAGTGACGACGATTACGATTCCGCCCAACACATTGGCGATCAGGCGGTTGCGGAATTCCCCCATCAGCTTGGACTGGTTCACGACCAACAATAAAAACAATGCAATGAGTGGCAACAGAATCCCCCCAGCGACTTGCGCGACGACAATCACTTGCGATGGACTTCTTGTAAGGCTGGTGGCCAGTATGGCGCCGATTATCAGCACGCTCCCCCACACCCAACGAAACTGCCGACTGGGGAGGTCTTTCGGCCAACCACAGATTCCCGCCGTGGCATACGCCGCTGCCAGAGGAGCCGTAATGGCACTGGTCAGTCCAGCCGCGGTCAATCCGATGGCAAACATGATCCGTGCGGCCGAGGTCCCTAACATTGGTTCCAGTTGCCTCGCCATATCACTTCCGCTCAATTCCTGTGCAGTCCCAAACAATGCTCCGGCAGCCGTCGCGACGATGGCCATCGTCACCACTCCCCCAATCGAGATAGAAACCAGTGAATCAATGCGCGCCGCTCGCAGCGCCGCTTTCGTGCCCAGCTCGCGCGGCCATTTCTCCTGCACGGCGCTGGCATGAAGAAACAGGTTGTACGGAACAACCGTCGTGCCGATCAACGCCATGGTGGTCAACCAGGCTTCCGGCGGTATTTGAGGGATGGTTAACCCGGTTTTCAGTTGCGTCCAATCCGGTGGGACCAGGCAAGCGGTACATATGAAGACTCCACTCATGACAACCACTAGCCCAATCAACACACGTTCCACGATTCGGTAGTTGCCATACCATAAAACGCCCCAGGCAAAGGCCGCAAACGCCAGGGGCCACATCTTGATCGGCCACATCGAGCCAGCCTCGGACGACTCGCCGGGAGGAATAGGCCACTCGTACGTCAGTGACCATCCGGTCAAGGTCTCCATGCCTAAATGCGCACCTGCCAGGTTTCCTGTTTGATACGCCGCATTTCCAAAACCAATCGCCACGACCACCAACAGTCCGGCGATCAGGCGTGCGACAGGATTTTGAATGGTGACTCGCAGCGCTTCTCCCAGACCCAGCCGAGTCACCAGGCCCAGCCGAGCCGCCATTTCCTGCAAGACGATAGTGGCCAACACAGAAAACAGAATCGCCCACAGCAACTGATAACCAAACCTGGCACCGGCAGTGCTGGCTGTGGTGACGGTCCCTGGACCAATAAACGCCGCAGTCACCAACAGTCCCGGCCCCAGGCCCCGCAAACGGCCCCAAAAACTGGCGGTCGGCAATGTGGGGCTCGATTTCAATCTTCCGCGACCTGTGTTTCCAGAAATCTCGCCAGTCGATGGAAATCGCTCCCCGGGCGGATATATCGGACGACAGTCACCATGGTCTTCGGATCCACCAAACTCTCAAACGGCTCGTAATGCAAATCGAGTTGACCGGTAACCGAGACCATCACGCCATTCAATTGCTTTTCAGCCAAAGCGCGATAGGCACCTACACCGAGTTGACTGCCAAGCATCACGTCGAATGCGTGCGGCTTGGCGCAACGCGATTCATAACCGAGTTGCAGCCCCTTAATTCGCCGCCGACGCCCTGTGTGCTTCGTATAAGCTGCACTTACCAAATCAGAAAAAATATCGCACAAGTCAATTTCCGAAATCGAAATGTGACCATGATCATCGCGGCGCACACCTTCGACAAAATGGTATGGCAGGAACTCCGCCAAACCCTCCGCCAATACTACGACCCCATATTCCTTTCCCTCCCGCTCGCGAGCCAACATGGTTTTCACAATTCGCTGGACCACGCGGTCCATGTCCATAATCGGTCTGGTGAGCGTCTCGCCCTCTGCCGTCGTAATGGTTTCCTCGCTGCGAAACTCGCCGATAATATCCTCGACGCTGATCACGAAACTCGCTTCACCGGCGATGGCCGCCCCATAAGCCAACCACCCGGCGCTCCGTCCCATGGTTTCCGCAACGAAATAAGAACGAGTGACTTCGGCGTCGTAAATCAAATTCCGCAACTCGGCAGCCAGAAAATCAACTGCAGTGAAGAATCCGAACGTAAAATCGATTCCGTGATAATCGTTGTCGATCGTCTTTGGCAAGTGAACTATCGGAATGACCTTATCCGCCATCAAGTTCAGATCCTGATAGACCTTGAACTTATTGGCCGACTTCAACGTGTCATCGCCGCCGATCGAAATCAATGCATCGACGTTGATCGACCGCAATGCATCATAAACCCGGCGAAATGGGGCCGATCGTTCGGGATCGCGCAAGCAATTCGGACTGGTCACAAATTTGCCAGGATTGGTGCGCGAAGTGCCAATCAAGATCCCCTGAGAGTTCCTGGTCCGCGCCAACAGTTTATGGGTCAAATGAAGGTAGTCGCGCCCTTCAATCAAGGGTCGATCCGGCCCGAACTCCACTAAACTGGAATATCCATGCTTGATACCGATCACTTGAACCCCCGCGCGCAAAAACGACGTCGCCGCCGCGGAAATCACGGCATTGGCTGCGGGTGCCGGGCCCCCCGCAAACAGAATCCCGACGCGCTGAAATAAGATGGCGGGCTTTTCGGGGTACGAAAGTGTGTTACTCACCTGTAAAACTCAAATCCATTAATCGTCCACCTTGGCTTGGCCAGCGGCACGACAGTTGTTGGCAAGTTTGACGCAAACAACGTCGCCTCTGATGAAAACCTCAGGAAGTCCACACCGCTGACGACCGCTGATTCTAGGGTTCCCATGCCATTACGCCAAGCGCGCTATCGACTCGACAAGACAATCGAATCGAAAATCTGGCGATGTAGGGAAGTGACTCCATCACATGGAATTGGTTGACGCAGTTTGACTCTGCCTTTATCCACTACTTAGGGGCGTGCAACCTGCCACAACTAAATACTAATGACGCGGCGTTGAGCTTCGATTGATTCGAGTTGATACAGTTGTCCTCGGCCACTTCCAGGACAATCTTGACAGGTCCGCTCCCAATCAGCTTCCGTTTTGAGATTCGAATCCCAAAACGGCCAGGTCCGACATTGTCGCGGACGAGCTTCATAGATTTGACATCCGCGTGTGTCCGAATCGAGAAACACGCAGTCGCCGTTTGGGTATTCTCGCAAACTGCGGCGGACACCGACCTTTCGCACAAAATACTTTTCAAAGCGTTCGAGATCTTCATTGAGCAGGGCCGCAATCTTTTCAATCTCTTCTTGATTCACCCACACAAACCCGGGGGCGCCCGAACAGCAATTTCCGCACTGAGTGCAATTGAACCGCAATCCATCGGCGTACCAAGGCGTTTTCGCGTCGTCAGGCATACGAGCTCCACTACTCTCGAACGGTCGTGATGCTACCAAATTGTCTTGTCACTCTCGGAATTGTACGCGAGGTTGCGAACGCATCTCAACCCCCAACGCGCCTTTGGCGCCTTGCAAAACAGGTATTCGCTCGCGGAATCTGGCAAAACCAAATCATGGACATAACGCCAAGGGGATACGCCAGACGTTTAGCCAATGGGATATAATGCGGGTGACGCTGGAGTATGGTGGGAGGATTCTAATGCGAAAATTGTGGTACGCAATTGTTGCCGGCCTATGTGGGTGTTGCTTGATGTGGAGCCATCTCGTCGCGCAAGACCAAGTCACCGATGATCGCCAAACGGATACCGACGCCGCGGCGGCACTCGATTGGCCCCTACTCTTTGAAACGGCGTTTGCCAGCGAGGACGATCTCAAACAGTGGGAATTTGTGGGTGGTGAATGGAGTTGGGCACGCGAAGCTGTAGAACTCGATTCAGTTGAACACGGAAAACTGGTACTCAAAAAAGCTCCCGACCGGTACACGCCACCTTTCCGCAGTCCAACCCAATTAGCTTTGTTGAAAGACGTCGAGGTCGCCGATTTCCAGTTGGACGTCTGGGTGCGAAGCACGCATACACCCTACGGGCATCGCGACGTCTGTTTCTTTTTTGGCTACCAGGCATCCGACCGCTACTACTATGCACACCTGGCTGATGAAACTGACGAGCGGGCTAATCAAGTATTTGTAGTGAATCTCGCCGATCGCGAAAAAATCAGCCAGGAAACGACCGCCGGCACGCCCTGGGATGACTCGATCCATCATGTGCGCATTCAACGCACCGCAGGCAACGGACGGATTGAGGTTTATTTCGACGACATGAGTCGGCCCATCATGCGAGCTGAAGATCGATCTTTTTCCAATGGCCGCGTCGGCGTCGGCTCGTTTGACGACTCCGCCGAGTACATCCGAATTGAATTGCGAGGGGTCAAACGCGCAGTGGAAGATCGTCAGGAACGTCCAGTTCCATTTGCAGCATTCCTAAACCGTGCGTTTTTCCTTGGGCATCGGTTTTGAGACTTTCGCTCCCTCCACCTCCCAAGGAATCGCGGAGAATAAAATTCAGCGCCAGCAAATTCGGCGCTTCGTAGCGCTCCACAGGCCCCAAGCATATCTCTCGAAAGTGCTCCTTCACGCGATCTGTGGTCAAATACGTCCGCAAGAACTCGTAGACTTCCGGGCTGTAGGCCACCACTCCCACGTTACTGCCATCCCCTTTGTCGCCGGAACGGGCATAAGCCAACTGACTCAATCGGACTTTGCGCATCGCTTTTGTGCCTGAAAAACCAACTCCCGAATCATACGTCCACGCCATTGTAATGATCATCCCCGCTTCTATCAAACAAGTTCCGTCTCCCAAACGATAAGTCCCTACAGAAAACGGCCGCCAATTGGGGTGTGTGCAGCGTTCGAGCCGGCACAAAGCGCAAATCGAAGTTAACGATTTACCGCGCAACAAGATTATTCAAAGGCACAACCCGACCGCGATACGCACCGAATGAGCGGCGAAGCGGATGATCGTTTACAGCTTCTTGGTGCGTTCCGGGGGCGGTTGTCGGGGGACGTTTATACTGTGGTTACGCGTGATCGCCAACTCACCATGTGTTTTTGTGGTTGCGACCGCCCGCTTCACACACCCGAGGGTGGTCAGATTTTGCCGGTATCGGTTAGCCAGGGCAATGCCAACCCGGAGAAGTTTGAAAGGATTGTACCTACCAGCATCACGGTGGCGGACACGATACACAACAGCGAAACCACCAGCATGACTTCATAGACATTCAAAGACATAATCCGTTGAATCAGTGACTTGTTCTGAGGCGATTCGTCGTCTGCTGCCGACTCAACCGACGTTTGTCCGACCACTTGGGGTTCGTTGGAACTCAGCGGGCTGTCCGACATCGTGATTCTCCACAAACTCTTTTTTTGAGGCCGGTGATAGCCGCGAACTAGATATTATTTGCCGTCACAAACAGGATGATACTGGCCGTGGTCAAAAACACGAGCGACACAATGAGAAACACCGTATAAATTGAAAACGGCTGCTTGCCCACTACAATGCGACGTTGGCGCGGCTGAGCCGCCGCAGGCGTCCCGGATTCTGCCAACATCGTCGGTGGTTGAGCCAGTTCGCCGGAATCGACCAACACTTCAGCATCAGAACTTGGTCGTGACATGATCGCCCTCAATCACCACGGCTTGTTGATATTCCTTGACCATCCGGGCCACGCTGTAATTATAGTCGGCCTTGGTCACACGGGCGCGGCCCAAAAATCGACCTGAGCGATGGACGTCCACCACGTGCCCTTCTTTCAATCCATCGTCCGTCCCTAATTGGAATACAATCAAGTCATCTTTCACATACGAAACAACGCCATCCAACTTGGGGACCGTATCGACCAGGGGTGAGTCGAAGTCCAGACCTTGCGAGGCCATGATTTTCGAGGCGCTGGCCAGACGAGCTGACAAGTCTTCGTTCATTTGATTCAACGATTCGGCGCGGATCCTGGTCTCGTTAATCAAATTATTCAACGATACGACGGTCACTTTGAGACCGGCAATTTCATCGGTCAGGCGGGTTTGACTTTCGCGAAGTTGTTTGATTTCATTGTCTTGAACAGCGACCATTTCGGTCTTGCGATTCATGATCACCAGCCGTTCCTGGCTGATTCCTTTCTCGGCCTGCAACTCAGACACCGCGCGATCGCGGGCATCCTTTTCGTATTGCAGTTCAGCATTGAGCTGCGCCAGTTGTTGAGCTCGCGCAACCGCTTCGGCGCGCAATTGGCGTTCTTTGCCGGTCTGACGTTCCTTGGCGTCGTTTAACAGCGTCTGTAGAAGTTGGGCTCGATCCCGATTGTTCGTCGCCAAATCCTTCCATCTCGTCTGTGAGGCCCCCAAAATAAAAGCGATCACCAAGAAGCAGATGCTCATAAACAAGATCAAGAACGTCAAGATTTTTCCGACGATGTTCATGCGTGATTCCTCACTCCCAATAAGCTGCAATTAGGCGACCTGATTCGGCACTTGTCGCCGAATTCCGGGGTATTTCACCAATCGACGATAACGCTCGCACCCCAGCGAATATCCTGTAGTCATCGCAAAATCCAAAGCGATCACCATCGGTACGGCCATGGCTCGCACTCGTTTAGTATAGTTAAGCCCAGAAAAATATGTCAATGATTTAGTCAAATTAGGGGCTTTGGCGATACTTTGCCGACCGCCAAATGGCCGGCGCCGGTTCCGTCCAAGTCCAGAATCCTGAAACAGTGAATCGGCAACGCGGTCCGGAAAAAGTGTGGCCAGGTGGGGGGGAAACAGGTTTTTTGCCTTGGGAATTGGGAAACGCTGGCAAATTCGATAAAATCGGAGCGGTTTCCGGCCAGCTCGACGGGACCCAGGCTGTCCACTACGTCCAAAGGGAACGCGACGGGCTGGTTCCGATACGACTTGAATGAACCCTACTACGCGCGATAAGCCGCAAGCATCGGCTTCAAACTGTGGGCCGGCGAGGGAGAGTATTCTCAAGCGACACTTTTCCAATGAAATCGATCACCCTAAAACAAATCTTCCTGGCGCTGACTATCTTGTGTGCCTTCTTTGCGGTGTTGGCCATGGCAGTTCGCGAAGATCGCTGGGCGATAGGGTTGGTCATCGCCATTGCACTTGTTGTTCTGGCACAACTCCTGATCGGATTGTTGTATTGGGTATATTACGCCGTGGGGCATGTGCTGACTCGTTTCTCAAAAGCCAGCGAGATCCAAGATTCGTTTAACCCAAGTAGCCCGGCAGTGCCTGCCAATTCTCAGGAACCTCAACCATGAACCGGCTGTCGACTGTTGTCATTTGTGTGTCGATGTTGGCGATGTCCGGATTTGATCAAGGTCGGCCACTTATAGCCCAGAACGACCGCGCTCCCTACTGCGTGACCGTGTCGGACCCGCTGGACTTCATGCTCAATCGAGGCTATCGATACCTTCGCGTAACGATTAAACGTATGGGGCCTAACGCGGCAGCCAATCACGAGCAGGTGTATCGGATCATTCATGAAAGCAGCGATGCCAATTGGGAGGGGGGCAACCACAAATTAGTGGCGGAAATCCGAATCCCAGCCGGACAATCGTCTGGTAGCGCAGAAATATTTCCCAATTCCGGCGGCGAATGGTGGCAGCATCAGTATGAAAGGCTGGTAGTCGATTTGAACGGCGACGACATCGCCAGAGGGCCTAACGAGGTAACAGTCAATCTAACTGCCGCCCGAAGCTATAAAAATCGATTCATGGTGGCTCCTTGGTTGACTTTCCTCTTTGTGACGGACAAGGCAATCGGCGATTGGTCGCAATATATACAAGTCGTGGACCCGATGTCCCCGGCAGCGCCTGCAATGGCGACACAAATGAATCAGGCCGATTGGGTTCAACTGCCTAATGTTGGTGCTTTATGCAGACTTGTGGGCGGCGCGACAAAAAGTCAGAATCTTAGCGCACTGTCTATTAACCAGATCGAAATGGCTCTTGATCCCGCATTGGTTCCCGATGACACACACCAGGCAACCCTCATCAATGAATTGGCACAATTCATGGCTTTGCCACCCGGCGAGTTGCCCACCCGCTGGTATGGGCTGATGCCCGTGGGTTTTGTGGTGATATCGGCATCCGATTGGCGGCAGATGATGAGTGCCCACCCACAGCAATGGAATTCAGTCTGCGACTGGATTCAGATGGGGGGGCGATTGGTCATCACCGGTTGCTCGTCAACGACGGCGGTTTCAGAAGAATTCGATCGAACGACCCAACGTTCCGTGGTGGATGACCGGATTCGCAACGAATGGCAATGCTGGGATCAAACCAATTGGGATCAAATATCGACGGAACTCAAGAACTTTGTATTGAACTCTCCAACTACTACGGTAGATGTCATCACACATCTGTTTCGTCGTTCTCCCATGATCCCCGGCATCATTCGATCACCGAAGCTTCGAACCGGTCGATCTGGCGACGAAGAGATCACGTTTTCGGATTGGGGTTTAGGGAGAGTGGTGTTAGTGTATCGAGATAGCTCCGACTTCACGGAAAACGACTGGATGCAAGTATTGGCGTCCGGAACGGTTGATGCGTTTACCAGATCGCCATGGACGACTGCCGGTGATGACCGTTATCGTTTTGATTACAGCGCTCTTTTTGTGCCTGGCGTGGGGACTCCGCCATTTATTGCCTTTCTCATCTTGATCACGGGCTTTTCCATCGTCGTGGGACCGGTACTGTATTTTGTTCTTTCGCGCCGGAGGAGATTGGGGTTATTGATAGTAGTTGTGCCGGCGATTTCGCTGGTCACATCGGTCAGTTTGGTTTCTTATGCTATTCTCCGGGACGGTTTCGAGTTCCGCGTGGTGCGGTTGAGCGGTTCGTTTCTGGACAGTCGCAGCGGCACGCTGATTACACAGACAGAACATGCCATTTATTCAGGGTTGCATCCTGGGAGTTACGAGTTTGAACCAACCGCGGCGGTCTTTGAACCGAATTTAGTTGATCAACGCGCCCGAAGCGGCCGAAAATGGATGGGATTGGAGGCCACGGTCCTCCGTGGCGATTGGATTCGCGGACGACAGCAACATCAATTGTGTACGCTAACTCATACGGCCACAGACAAACGGTTGACTGTCTTCAGTGAAGCCGATCAGGACGACACCACATGGTGGGTCCAAAACGAGTTGGGGCATCATGTCAAACTGGTCCTCGTTTCAACGCCTGACGGTTTGCTTTTCGCAGAGGATGTCGGGGCGGGGCGCAGCAAGCTGGGCTTGGTTCAAGGAGACATTGAAATGCGCTCATTGCTTTCTCCACTACTTAATGAACTCGATGGCCGTGAGAGAATGCCGGGCTATTACACGCCGTCTTCATACTATCCCAATAATGAAATCCTGGTGGAACTTTGTAGGGTCCATGCCAACTTTGACCAATTCGTGGTGGGGCTCAGTCGTCGCTCGCAGCGATTGTTGATGCAACATCAAATCGAATCGGTGCAAGACCGACTTCCCCTCGGCCAGTGGATGGCCTTTCTCGATGACTTCGACGGCGCTGGCAAGCTCAAACCACAGGAAAAGTACATCTTTCAAAGGCACGTGATCTATGGTCGCTGGTAACCAGGTTCATATCGGAAACGGCTCGCCGATGATCGATGTCCAACGATTGACTCGGTGGTTTGGGACCACCTGCGCCGTGAGCGACTTTTCACTGCAGATCGAAGCGGGGCAAGTGATGGGGTTTATCGGTCCCAATGGTGCCGGAAAAACCACAACCATGCGAATCCTGGCGACTTTGGACGAGCCCGATGTGGGCGATGCGTTTGTCGATGGATTTTCCGTCGTCAATGATCCGGATCGCGTTCGCAGCCGGTTGGGATTCATGCCCGACACGTACGGCACTTACCCCAACGTTAATACCCTGGAATATCTGGACTTCTTTGCCCGCGCTTATGGCCTGATGGGATCTGCGCGGGTGGCAGCCATTCGCCGAGTGCTGGATTTCACTCATATGCAACACATGGCGGAGAAACCCATCAATGGGTTGAGCAAAGGCATGAAGCAACGGCTCTGTTTGGGGCGCGCACTGATTCACGATCCCCAAGTTATGGTATTGGACGAGCCAGCGGCGGGACTGGATCCCCGCGCCCGGATTGAACTGAAAGAGATGATTGCGTCACTGGCGGCACAAGGCAAGTCGCTTTTAATCAGCAGCCATATTCTGACCGAACTTGCTGAGATGTGCGATGAGGTGGCGATTATTGAGCGCGGCGTGTTGTTGGCGAAAGGGACCATCGATCAGATTCTTCATGGCGGGTCCGCTGCCGACTCGCGCGATGAAACCAA
>DAOLCX010000002.1:0-16221 GCA_035327685.1 Pirellulaceae bacterium
GAGGTTGGCCCGGACCGTCTTTCAGAAAATGCCTCCCGCCCCTACTTCCGCAATCCTGTGTGCGCCATTCATCGCGTTTTTGGCCCTTTGGTAAACCCTGACGATTGTACCGGTCAACCTACTATTTCCGCATAATTCGGCCTGATTGAAACGCTTGTCGGCATCCTGACGCAAATTCCGATAAACCGGGTAATAACTGAACGTCGGGTTCTACGTCTCTTGCCAGTCATACTCTATTTACGGGTCAGGTCAGGCTATGCTTCGTATTGGAACGTCGCAGGTAACTCTGGGATTTGCCTTTGCTCTATTCGCGGTGGCAATCGTGGCAGGGTGTCGCAATCAGCGTCATGTGCGTTTCGACAGTTGCGCCCCAGTTTGTTCAGATGCCTGGCAGTCGATTTCTTATCCGCAGACCTGTTTTGATGATCAACTCGATGCATCAGACGTGTATAGCGGACCGCCCCCGACCATTTCCAATTTTGAACAGACGACATTCCTGGATTTAACGTTGGAAGATACTGTACGAATGGCGTTGGAAGATAGTAAAGTCTTGCAGCGCGTGGGAGGTGTCGTGGTCAATGCACCTCAAGGCGCCGCCACGGTTTACGATTTGGCGATCGTCGAGACGGACCCGCGAGGCGGCGTGGAAGCGGCGCTCAGCGAATTCGACGCCCAAGTGGCGACAAGCTTGTTCTACAACCATAGCGAGCGCAAATTCAACAACATCTTTTTCGGAGGTGGTGCTCCGACGTTGACTACGGACTCAGCCGCCTTTCGCGCTGAGGTCAGCAAACAAACGGCAGCCGGGACCCGATTCGCCGCTCGCAACCTGACTGACTACAGCCGAAACGACTCGCCGTTCAATCGATTTCCCAGCGTGTGGGATACGGTTAACCAATTTGAGGTTCGTCAGCCGTTGCTGCGTGGATCAGGAGTTACGGTGAACCGCATCGCCGGACCGCAAGCGATTCCGGGAATCTATAACGGCGTGCTCATCGCCAGAATTCGGAGCGACATTTCGCTGGCTGATTTCGAAGCCAGTGTTCGCGATCTGGTTCGCGATGTGGAGCGAAGCTATTGGGAGCTTTACTTCGCGTACCGGGACCTGAACGCCAAAATGGCGGCTCGGGACGCCGCACGTGAGACGTGGGAGAACCGTCGCCTTCGTCTTGATGCCGAAGTGGGCCGCCCAGATGAAGAGGCTCAAGCGCGCCAACAATATTACAGCTTTGAAGCCCAAGTGCAGAACGCATTGGTGGGTACAGCCGGGCTGCCCGGTGTCCTTAGCGCCGAGCGCAATCTGCGCCGTCTACTGGGACTTCCCGTGTCCGACGGCGCCGTGATTCGTCCCGTTTCCAGCCCCGCAGCAGCGCCAATCGTTTTCGATTGGGATGTGATGCAAGCTCAAATGATGGAACAAAGCGTGGAAATTCGGCGGCAGAAGTGGAATATCAAACAACGCGAACTCGAACTGTTGGCAGCCAAACAACTCAATCTGTGGAGGCTCGACCTGGTGGGCCAATACGGGTTTCGCGGCTTTGGCGACAACTTGTTTGGCAGCCGCAGCCGCCCCGAAGGGAGTGCCGTGGCCGACCTCTGGACCGGGAAATTGGATGATTGGCAAATCGGCGTGGACTTGCAAGGACCGATCGGCAACCGGCAAGGCCATTTGGCAATTCGCAATGCCGAGTTGCGGTTGATTCGCGACAAAGCCATTATGAGGGAACAGCAAAAGCAACTGCTCCATGATCTCGGTGCTGCTTATGCTGAAGTCGATCGCGCACACGTCAACATCAGCACCAGCTACAACGCGTATATCGCAGCTACGGAAGAACTAATGCCCAAGCGCCGCCGCGTGGAAGAAGGACGCGATCAGGTCTTCTTCTTATTGGATGCACAACAGCGCGTGGCCGCAGCCGAAAGCGCGTTCCACCGTTCCGTGGTGGACTACAATTTGGCATTAATGAATTTTACGTATATCAGCGGGTCCCTGTTGAGCCGTTACAACGTTCAACTTCAAGAAGGTTTTTGGGATGAAGAATTGGCGAGTTTGGGTGCCCGCAATGCACTCCGTTTGCGAACATTGGGTCCCAATCCTTTCAATCGCGACGTGCATCCACTGTCGTATGGACCCGTTGACCAGGATGTGGATGTGAAAAACCGCCAGTTGGAAACTGGCGAACCAAGATGAATCGATTGGTAACCGTGCACAATCCTTCACCAATTGTTGCCTGTGGATCGCCACATGGCGTGCTACGCAATTCGTCGGGTGCTTTGTCGTAAATGGTAGAATTCGACTAGACGATTTGCTCCACACGCCCTACTTTTGCGAACGGGTACACTGCAGAATTCTGTGCGGGGAATTTACACCTCATCATTGCTGCGCGGAGATGGGGCACCGCCAAAGCCTTTCCATTTCATGGCGCGGGCAAACGGTTCGACCCGCAATACGACTTCGCCATTTTGAAAAATCCGAACGGTCCCACTGGACTCGCTGACCACCACGGCAATCGCCTTTGTGTTCTTGCTGATCGCCGCACCCGCGAAATGCCGAGCCCCTAAGCCGGTCGTCATGGTGACATCGACCGGGAGCGTATCCACGAGGCGGCAACTGGCTTCCACCGTTCCATCCGAGGCAACCACAAACGCACCGTCCAACTGAGCGATCTCCTTGATCCCTTCACGCACGCGGGGATCGGCCAGGTTGCGCTCACGCCGCGGGTAGGCTTTGACAAAGTCGAAACCTGCAGGCCGGGTGTGTTCCAGCACGCGCCGATGGTCGCCGACAACAAACATCGTGCCGACCGGCTTGCCTTCGCGCCCCTCGCGGCCAATGTCCACAGCCAACTCGACGACATATTTGAGCGTATCCAACGGGACGTTGAGTCCTAATTGCTGCAAATCCCGAGCGGTCAACTTGCCCAACCTCTCGTTGAGTCGTATCACGCTGACGGAATCGAAAGAAGCGTCTTCGAAGCCCGCATAAATCGCGACGACAGCCGAGCCGGGATGGATATGCTCTGCCGCGACCGCTTCTAATAATGCCTGGGTCAGTTTGTCTTGCAACGTCGCTGTAGGATTGTCCAACAAGATGGCTGGGACTTGATGACGCGCAGCTGAAGCGATCAACTCCGGTAAATGGCAGGCGGCAATCAATTTGGTTCGTCGCGCTAGCCGATTGACGCTCAGCCAATCGATCTCGATTTCCGCCAGAATCAAAATGGCATCCGCATGCGCGCGATCCGCTAACGTCACCGCCACATCGAATAGGGCCGCCACTGGAATCGATTGCTGCTCTTTAACCATCCGCGATGTTCCTGCTTCGGAGTTGCCATGCTGACGTGAAGTGAGTTTAGGACAGAGTGCTTCGAAAAACAAGCGGCGCTTTATCGACGCAGGGTGCCATTGTCAGGTGCCGACTGTGTGGCGACGCGGTCTTCACCCAGGAAGCGTTTCCAGGCAGCCACATCTCGTCCCAAGGTCTCTCCGGTGGACCTCGCCAGGGATTCTGTGGCTCGCAACTGAATGGCCGGATCAGCATCGGATAGCGCGGACTGAAGTGCGGCGACGGTGACCCCTCCCGTGAAATCCCCTAAAGCACGGGTGGCAGCCAAGCGGACATCGACGTTTTTATCGTGTTGCAGCATCTGGACCAACATTGGAACAGCCTGGTCGTCCGGCATGTGCCGCCAGGCCTGGGCAGCAGCTAAGCGCATGTCGACGTTCGGATCCAACGAAGCCGCTCGCAGCGATTGGTAAGTGGTTGGACAATCGAGTTCGCTCATCAACCTGACAGCCTGCAGCCGTGTCAACAAGATGGAATCGTTGAAAAATTGATGAAACAACTCCTGAGCGGCGCGGTCCTTGTCTTCGACCGATCCGTTCTTGGCCCGCTCGACGATTTCCGTCATCCGCCGACGCTTGGAAAACAAGGTGTCGGCAAGTTCTTCTTCGGCGGCCCATTTTTTTTGCACCCAAGGCGAATATTGTCCCATCCGCCAGAATGGCCCTTCCGCGCAGCCAATCACCATCGCGGCGACCACTGCCGTTAGTATCGCCCTTCGCCAATTCTGAAATTGTGGATTCATGTGGCCTGATCGAAGTAAACTCATCAGACGAACTCAACACCTCACCAAACGCCTGGATGAGCATCCCAAATCAGGGAACGGCGTCCGCTCGTCGAGTAAATCAGCCGGGAAAACTAGCAGACAGATAAAGACTGCAACAGACCAAATTCTTTAGAAAGCAAGCAGTTTGAGAACAACTGACTGGAACGGGATTGAACCGAAAAAAATTCCTGTAGTCACACCAAAACGCAGGCTCAACAAAAAAACCGCGGCTCACAAGGGCCGCGGTAAAGTGTATTCAGCGGGCTTTCGCAAACTGCCCGTTTTAGCCAGGCTTACTCTTCGATATCGAGATCCTTGGACGTTGTCTCGGCTGACGACTTGGCCTCAGCGGCAATCAGCTTAGGTTTGCCATTCGTCTTCTTAGCGTCCTCTTGATAGTAATTTCCGTAACCATAGCCGTAGCCATAACCGTATTCGTTATAGGCGTAACCTGATCGGTAAGCGCTGTAGGTGTATTGGCTGCCGTAGCCGGATTGGGCACCGACGCCATTGACCACCACACCCACGATATTGGCGCCCAGATTTCGCAGAATCTCAACCGAACGCTCGGCGCTGGTCCGCACATTTTTCTTGATGCGAATCGCCAAGATCACGCCATCCACTCTTGCAGCCACTGGGCAAGGGTCGGTCACCGCCAAAACCGGAGGTGTATCGATGACGACAAAGTCGTACTCGGCTCGCATCTGAGCAATCAACTGTTTGACCAATGGTGAAGAACTCAACTCGGCCGGGTTGCTCGGCTTCACGCCGCAAGGCATCACGGACAATCCTTCGATTTCTTCGACCTCAAACACGACGTCCTGCCATTTTGTCTCTCCGCTGAGAACCGTGGCAAACCCTTCTTTGGAAGATACGCCAAAAATGCTCCCCATGCGTGGACGGCGCATGTCGCCATCCACCAACAGTACCCGTTTGCCTGATTGAGCAATCGACACCGCCAAGTTGGCTGCCACCGTGGTCTTGCCGTCGCCCGGTGTCGGACTCGTCACTTGGATAACCGTGTTTTCTCGGTCTTGCGAATTGAAAAACAGTGCCGTGCGTATCGCTCGGAACGCCTCTGAATTCTGCGATTTCGGGCGGTGATAAGTACAGATCACCGAGTCGACCAGCGAATTCTCGACTTGATACCGTTTGCTTTGATTGATTACAGGAATGTGTCCAATCAATGGCAGCGACAAACGCTTGATAATCTCGTCCGGATTATGGAAGGTACGGTCAGCAATATCGACCAGGCAACCCAGGCCAAAACCGCACAGCGCACCAATCAAGCCGCCAATCCCCAATAGCACTGGCAGCACAGGCCACACTTTCAGTCCTTGGTCAGCATTCTCCAAAGGTTGGAAATAGTACCCTTCAAACCGTTTCAAATGAGCCAGCTCGCCCGTCGGATCGATTTCGCGAATCTTGGTGACGATTTCGTTCAGCAAACCTTCCATGTGCGCTCGATCTCGTTCCAGTTCAGCTCGCGCCTCACGAATCCGCACGACCTTTCGCACCTCATCCTCGAGTCTTGCGTACATTTGCAAGTCGACACCGAGTCGTTCGTTCAGCTCGTAAATCTTCGGTTCGAGAATTTCCATCGTAAAGCGCTGCAAAAGAGTCGCGGGTTCCAATTTGGTATTTCCCGCGCTAAGGGATTTCAGCTTTTCTTCTCGATAGGCCTTCAGCCGATTCAAGTAATCATGTGAGGTTTTGTAGGCGGGATGCCCCATACGGTAGCCCCGCTCGTACATTCCCTGCAACTTGGATTCTAAATCCATGATCATCTGGTTGAGTTTTTCGTCCATGCCGAACCGCATCCAGTTTTCTTTAGGTTCCAGCGCAATGGCCTTTTCATGTTGCAGCGTCCACAACATGCTTTCGATGGCATCTTCACCAGAATTCAACGCGGCAATGATCCGTTCCTTGCGAGCATTCAACGCGTCCAACTCGGTTCGCGCATTGTCAATGCGAGACTTGGTTTGCGTCAGCTCAATGGAGAAAATGTCGCGGCCAAATTGGTCGACCCGCGGCGGGTCCATTTCTGACAGTTCGGCTACGCGCACGCGAATAGCGTCATATTGCTCTTGAAACTGCGACCGCATCTCTTTGAGCATCGATACCACATTGGTTGTGGCACCGCTAAACCGAGCATCCATAAATCGTTGGTACGTATCAACCAACTGTGTCACCACGGTTCGAGAATCTTGTTTGTCCAGCGCAATGAACTCAATTCGATAGATCGTTGGGTCATCGCGATCGATGGTGACAGTCAAATTATCGAAAACCGACAACACAGCCTCGTCGTGAGTCAGGTTTTGAAACGAAGTCAATGAGTACAACTTTCCAGCATCCATGCATAGCTTGATCATTTCCTTGGCTGCAATGAACTTGTCATGCCGCGTCGGCAACACATCAGATGCTTCGGGCATCACGTTGGTGCGGTTCTTTTGCAAGTACAAGATATTCGGATCTTTGGGTTCGATCCGAATCACTGCAGTGCTTTGGAATTGTTCGGGAGTCCGGTAATGAATGAGCGTCCCAACCACTAGGCCGGCCACTAATCCCAAGAACACAATCCACTTTCGACGGTTAAGCACACCCCAAAAGTCGAATTTGGTTTCAGAAGTCGCTTCTACTGGACCGGGCAAATAAACCGGTGCGGCGTGACGCAAGTTTTCCACGTTAGTTCTCCAAAGAAGCCTCGGAAGGCAATTTCAACACTCGATGCTGTACGTCCAAACTCTAATGGTGGTTTTGGTATGTTACTCCCCAATATAACACTTTTTCCTTCGGTCTCAACAACTTTTTCCAGCTTTTTGTAAGACGACGCGATCCCCCCGACCTGACTGATCGTAATCACCGGGATACTTGCCCCCTAATGCCCTGGCAACGTCGTTATGTTCCATATTTCCCGACTATGTTGGGAAATTAAAATCCCGTTAACAGGCCAGATCGGTCGAGTCGGCTCCTGCGCCATACGACCGGCCTTCCCACAGAGTCTCGACTGTCCGTCTTGGGACTGACCCGATTTTCCACTCCCTGATAAGATAGGCGGCATGACGAAAACGCCCATGATGAAGCAATACGAAGAAGCCAAAGCAGTCGCGCCGGACGCCCTGTTGTTGTTCCGGATGGGAGACTTTTACGAGCTCTTTTTTGACGACGCC
The DNA here is from genome assembly GCA_035327685.1 of Pirellulaceae bacterium. GTDB lineage: Bacteria > Planctomycetota > Planctomycetia > Pirellulales > Pirellulaceae > BJ22. Next base: position 7,280 of record DAOLCX010000002.1, read on the forward strand.
AAGATCGCCGCCCGCACGTTGGGACTGACCCTGACCAGCCGCGATAAAAACGGTGACGACCCGGTGGCTATGGCTGGATTCCCCTACCACCAGCTCGATAACTACCTGGCGAAATTGATCCGCGCTGGTTTGCGGGTCGCCATCTGCGAACAGGTCGAAGACCCCAAGACCGCCAAAGGTCTGGTCAAGCGGCAAGTCACACAGGTGGTCTCGCCGGGGACGGTAACTGATCAGGCTCTGCTCGATCCGACTCAATTGAACTACCTTGCAGCGCTGGTGCCACCGCAGTGGTCCGCAACCAACGAATGGGGTTTGGCTTGGGTGGAACTATCGAACGGGGAATTCGCGGCGCTGCGCGGCCAGGAATCGTTGGTTCGCGATGTCCTGGAAAGACTGGCCCCAGCCGAGGTCATCGTGGCCGCCGGAGCTGGCGGGCAACTACCCACCCTTGGATATCAACCTCTAATCACCACCCGCCCCGATTGGACCTTCGCTCCCCGTCACGCTGTAGAAACTTTGTCAAAACGCTATGGCGTCAATTCCTTGCAAGGCTTTGGCTTCGAAGACGACGACGGTGTGGCCATTCAGGCGGCAGCCGCCCTTCTGCATTATGTCGAAGAGTCGCAACCCGCCGTCGTGGAATCGTTGCTCCGGCTGACCCGCTATCGTGCGGGGCAATCCGTCGAAATTGACCAGGCTTCCTGGCGCAGCTTGGAGATCACGCGTACCATTCGCGGGGATTCTCGACAGGGATCACTGCTGGGTGTGATCGATCGCTGTACCACGCCGATGGGTAGCCGTTTGCTGGCGCAGTGGTTGGCGTCACCCCTCATCCGCGTCAAAGATATCGAGCACCGCTTGGACGCCGTGGCAGAACTGTTGGAGGAAAATCGGCTGCGAGACTCGATTCGCAAAGTACTAAAGCCGATTGTCGATTTGGAACGTGTCGTGGGACGCATTGTCAATGGCCGCGCAACACCACGCGACTTGAGACATATCACTGATTCGCTCGACCAATTTCCGATTATCAAGAAGAAACTTGCCGATTGCCAATCGCATCTCTTGCAGCGATTGGAAGCAGAACTTGACCCCTGTCCTGACCTCCGCGATCGACTGCATGCCGCGTTAACTGAAGAGGCACCTTTGACCACTCAACAGGGCGGTTTTATTAGGCCCGGATTTTCCCCCGAGCTCGACCGACTGAGGGATTTGGCCAGTGGTGGCAAACGATGGATCGCCGACTACCAACTCAAGATCATCCAAGAAACAGGCATCCCGACTCTTAAAGTCGGTTTTAACAAAGTGTTTGGGTACTACATTGAGGTGACTCACGCCCAACAAACCAAAGTCCCGGATTTCTTTATCCGCAAGCAAACGCTCAAAAATGGGGAGCGCTACATTACCCCAGAACTGAAAGAATACGAAGAACAAGTCTTGACCGCCGATGAACAGGCTGTCGCTTTAGAGGCTCGAATTCTTGACGAATTGAGAGGGGCGGCTCAGGGTTACGCTTCCCGATTGAAATCGGGGGCCCAGCAACTGGCCTGCCTGGACGTTCTGGTCGGTTTTGCTCAACTGGCCAAGGATCAAAACTACTGCCGACCAGAAGTGGCCAACGAACATGTCATGGAAATCATCGAAGGGCGCCATCCGGTTCTCGATATCATTCAGCCCCTCGGGGCGTTCGTGCCCAATGACACGTATTTGGGTGAAGACCGCGGGCTGATCCATTTGATTACCGGCCCCAATATGGCCGGAAAGAGCACCTACATTCGCCAAGTGGCGTTGATTGCTCTGCTGGCTCAAGTCGGGAGTTTTGTTCCGGCCAAAAGAGCTCGAATGGGTGTGGTCGATCGGATCTTCGCGCGAGTCGGCGCCAGCGATGAGTTGTCGCGCGGGCAAAGCACGTTTATGGTCGAGATGACCGAAACGGCAAGAATTCTCAATACTGCAACCAAAGCCAGCCTGGTAATTCTGGATGAAATTGGTCGCGGAACCAGCACGTATGACGGGGTGTCCCTGGCATGGGCCATCGTGGAATACCTCCATGACCGCCTGGGATGCCGCACGCTGTTTGCCACCCACTACCACGAATTGACCGAATTGGAATCGACCTTTCCGGAGGTTCGGAATTTCAACGTGGCGGTTCGTGAATGGGAGGATCGCTTTGTGTTCATGCACAAAATTGTCCCTGGAGGCGCAGACAAACGCTATGGCATTCACGTGGTGCGACTGGCTGGCGTCCCGGAATGGGTCAGCGCTCGGGCGGAGGAGATCTTGGGGGCACTTCAGGCTTCTCACGGGCAAGATCATCGGCCCGCTGTGGGAACTACCACGCGTCAACAGTCCCCGCAAATCCAATTGACCCTGTTTGAGTTGGCCGATCATCCGTTGCTTGAACGCATTCAACGGATTGACACCGATCATGTCACTCCACTCGGGGCGCTCAAGATGCTGTCGGATTGGAAACGTGAACTGGAGGAAGAAAAAAAAGGCCGCGAAGCAGATCGATAAGCCGGGTTCTGTCACCTACAACCCCCAGGGGTCATGGCGGACGGTCATTCATCTGGGACGAACATTGCTGCTCGCCTCGTGCGGCCTACCCGAGAGTCAACGCGGCGGACCACCACTTCTCCCCTATTTGGCCTTGCTCCGGGTGGGGTTTGCCAAGCCGTCCGAGTCACCTCGGACGCTGGTGAGCTCTTACCTCACCATTTCACCCTTACCACGCGACGGCCGCGTCGGTCGTTAAACCTGGCAGCCGCCCGTTCGGCGGTTTGTTTTCTGTGGCACTTTCCCTAGCCTTGCAGCCGGTCGGCGTTACCGACCACCCTGTCCTGCGGAGCCCGGACTTTCCTCCAGCCTTGCGACCAGCGACCGTCTGATCTACTTCGCGGTTGTTAATAGAATAACCGATTGGCCTCGACCCTTTGGTTCATTGGCCAGAAGGGTCGTTGTTTCCAAACATATTCTTGCCGCGGACGACGATCCGGTCGCCGGGCATCAAAGCATAGTCTTGCTCAATCCTGACGGCCCGCTTTCCGGGCTGCAAGTCGATCGGCAATTTGAGAACCGTGCGTTTGTCCGGAACAAACCGATATAAATCGATTGACATCGATCGATAGCGTCGAAGGGCGCCACTTTCGCTCAATGCGCCTTGAACTGTTGCGGCGTCCGCGATCTTTCCCGTATGGACGACTGCCCCGCCCATTGGGTTCATCATTTCCACCCGATACATCGGGGCGGTGGAAGTCGTTTCTTCCTTCAAAGGCAGCCGCTTGTCGCCAAACGACGAAATCTGTTGGCAGCCGCAAAAGGCTGAAATACTGGCGATTCCGAGAAACAATACGATAGACCGACTTCGTCGATTCATTTTCATAATTTGGTCTTTCCTGGGGACGCTAGCGTTAAACTCTTCCTAAACCCCCAAATCGCTACAATCCGCATCGGCACCCCACCCCCCAAACCTTTAACCAAAAAAGGGGACACCCAACTTTTGGACGTCAATAGTTGGGTGTCCCCTTTTGGGCGGGGGACAATTGGGGGGGATGGCGGTATGATGGTGCGGACATGAGTTTTTGGACTGACAAAGTGGTGGTGGTGACCGGGGGATCGGCCGGATTGGGGCTGGAAATCGCCCGCGCTCTAGGTCCGCGCGGTGCCAAAATCGGCATTGTTGCCCGTGATGAGGGGCGCCTGCGGACAGCGGTTCAGGAACTGGAAACGAATGGAGCCCACTGTGTCGCCTTGGCGGCCGATGTGACAGACGAAGGCCAAGTACAGCAACTCGTGGGCCAAATTAACCATCGGCTCGGTCCGCCAAGTGTGCTCATTAACAATGTGGGGGCCTCGACTCGCCGCGCGGTTATTGAAGTTCGCCCCGACGAATACCGGCAGTTTTTCGAGTTGAACTTCATGTCAGCGGTGAACATGACGCGCGCCTTGTTGCCCGCCCTGGTTCAACAGAGAGGTTCAATCGTCAATATCGGATCTTTGGCCTCAAAAACGGCCTGGCCACTCATTGCTCCCTATGCAGTTGGGAAAGCCGCGTTAGGGGCCTACACTCAACAATTGCGTTTAGAACTGGCACCGACTGTACATGTGATGTTGGTATGTCCAGGCCCGCTCAAACGTGCGGAATCCAGCTCTCGTTACGTAGGAACCGAGGGTTTGCCCCTGGCTGCTCAACTGCCTGGAGCCGGGGCGCGTGTCGCTCGGATCAGACCTGAGTGGCTGGCCCAGAAGATTCTTCGCGGTTGCGAACGCAAATCACCAGAAATCATTGTCCCGTTCCGTGCCAAATTGTTATTCGCGTTGGCGCAATTGTCTCCTCGTTTGGGCGATTGGATGTTGCGTCGCATGGCTGGTGCATCTCAGGCCCGCGTGGACCCCGTTGATTTTTTTCGGACCGCAAACCACACTTCTGACTCGACACTGGAAAGTTTCGCACCTACTTCCTGCGGTACACGACTATCCAGCGAAGCGGTCGCCGATGGCCCAAAACATTGATTAACTGACATCGTTTTCAACGCGAGATAATCATCACGACTATGAACCCATTTGCCGAGATTTCACCGATTCGTTTCGAAGGTCCGGAGTCGAAAAATCCGTTGTCGTTCCGCTGGTACGATGCCGACGAAGTCGTCGAAGGCAAAGCCATGCGGGATCATTTTCGATTTGCAGTGGCGTTTTGGCATGCGTTTCGGGGAACAGGAGCCGACCCCTTTGGCGCCCCCACGTTCTTTCGACCCTGGGATGACGGCTCCCACTCGCTTGACAACGCGCGTCGGCGAATCGAAGTTGCCTTTGATTTCATGTCCCGCTTAGGGGTTGAGTACTACTGTTTTCACGATCGAGATGTGGCACCTGAAGGCAAAACGATTTCTGAATCGAATGCCCTGTTGGACGCGATGGTTCCGGTGTTACTGGAGCACCAGCAACGGACGGGCATTCGCTTGTTGTGGGGAACTGCCAATTTGTTCAGTCACCCCCGCTATATGCATGGTGCGGCGACCAGTTGCAACGCGGAGGTCTTTGCGTTTGCAGCGGCCCAAGTCAAGAAAGCGATCGAAGTGACTCAAGAACTGGGTGGTGAGGGCTACGTGTTCTGGGGAGGGCGCGAAGGTTATCAAACTCATTACAACACAGACATCAAACGCGAGAACGATCACCTAGGGCGCTTCTTGCATATGGCTGTCGATTATGCCAAGTCCATCCAGTTTCGCGGTTCATTTTTGATTGAACCCAAGCCTAAAGAGCCGACCAAGCATCAATATGATAGCGATGCGGCGGCCTGCATCAATTTCTTGCGGGCCTATGACTTGATCGATCATTTCAAGTTGAATATCGAAACCAATCACGCCACCTTGGCCGGCCACACGATGATGCACGAACTCGACTATGCCGGGGCGCAGGGGTGTTTGGGATCGATCGACGCGAATACAGGTGACCTGTTATTGGGCTGGGATACCGACCAGTTCCCAACAGACATTTACCTGACCACTCAGATCATGTTGGTATTGCTGAGGTATGGTGGTTTGGCTCCTGGAGGCGTCAATTTCGACGCCAAGTTGAGACGCGAGAGCATCGATCCGGTTGACCTATTCCACGCCCATATCGGTGGGATGGATGCATTTGCGCGGGGCTTGAAGATTGCCGCAGCAATTCGCGCTGACGGGCGATTGGCGGAGATGCTTAAACAGCGTTACATCAGTTGGGACTCTGGTGTCGGGTACGAAATCGAGCGTGGCCAACACGATTTCGAATCGCTCAACCAGTGGATCACCGAGCGCGGCGACGCTTCGCCCAATGCGAGTGGACGACAAGAACTCTTGGAAAACCTGATCAATCAGTTCATTTGAACCGGTCCGTAGACCCATTCGATGTGGTCTTCTGCGGCGACCGTGGCCGCGCCGCAACTTTTCTTTACGAGTTCACCGTTGATGCGGTAGGTCCAGTTTGGTCCGCTGGCCCCGCGATTGCGCACACCGCCGATCGCATGAACAAATGCGGTTTCGCCTTGGCCCGTGGCCTCAAACGAGATCGTACCTTCGGACATCACTCTCACCAACAAGTCGAGTACCGTCTCTCCCGAAAAGGCCACAAGTTCAAGCTCGATGTCATCCGGCTTTTGCGAATCCTCTTCACCAGCATTGGCCGTGTGGTCTATGAGATCAGCTTCTCGGTTGGTTTCGCGTGGATGGCCCTGAAACCTAATAGCCAGTGTCACACGAATTTTCTCAGTCGATACAGTCGCAGGGGTAGGTTCGTCATCTGAAAAACGGCATCCACCGATCAGTGACATGCCGATTGAAATTGCGACCCAACAGACATGTGTTGCTGTCGGCCTCATGATCAACCACCCGCGCGACCCTAATCGTGAGCCATGTTCGCCAGCCGAGGTTCGACCAGCCGAGGTTCGACCAGCCTTGTCACAGCATCGAAGAGAATTATGATCTGCGCATCCAAAGTCACGGTTTCGATTCGTTCGCAACATGGTCGTTCAGTCTCCACAACCACAACAGGCCGAAGGGGAAAGGCCCATCGTTTCACGCCGTTTGATCAGAGTCACGCAATTTCCCCGTTCGTTGTAATGCACTTCATCCATAAAGGTTTTGATCAATAACAGGCCACGACCACTCAGTTTATCGAGGTTCTCAGCAATCGTTGGGTCGGGGACGGTGGCGGGATTGAAGCCGGGCCCTTCGTCTTCAATACAAACCTTGATCCGTTCGTCATCAAATTCCGCCAGCACATGCACGCGGCGTTGACAATAGGGAGGGAGCGTCCGGCGGTGGCAGACGACTTCATGATAGGTCGGCGCATCGCCGTCCCGCAGTTCGGAGGACACCTGTAGATTTCCGTGGTGCATCGCGTTGACCAACGCTTCGCCCAACGCCATCCCGATCCGGACTCGGTCGTTTTCTGACCAATCGGGCATCCGACTTTGCAGGTGCTCCAACACGGGGCCGATCAATGAACAATCGTTCTCCAGCACAAACCCGTGTTGAAAGGGAGCACGCAACCTGGAAGCCAAGGGGGGCAGCGATGCTTGAGCACTGACGCCCAACACATATTCGATGGTACGAGGCAAGTCCTGCGCCAGTGCCGACTTAGGGGAATAGTTGGCTGCACCGGCCCGGAGCGCCTCAACAGCAATGCGTTCGCTCCCTTTGCCCGTTATCAAAATCACCGGCAGATTAGGCCAATGCCGCTTGACTTCACACACTAACGCCAGGCCATCCATCTCCGGCATTTGCAGATCGGTGACGATCAAGTCTGGCAGCCGTTCCCGACACACGCGAAGGGCCTCACACCCATTGTCCACCGATTCGACAGACCAATGGGTGTAATGGCCCAGTAGCCCAACGACCAATGAGCGATCGACGGCAGAATCGTCAACAACCAAGATGTGTCGGCGCGGTTCGCTCATGGTGAGGTTTTGTTGTAATCGTTTGGCCAAGTGCCCCAGGTCTCCGGCGCTCGTCGGTTGTGACAACCCCATCGGCAACGGCTCTCGTGAATTATTTGGGGGTTCGACATAGCAGGCAACTGCCGGAGTCGGCTACTGAGAAGCGCCAAATTCAATCCAATAGGTCGCTCGGTCACCAGCCGGGCGCCTGGCGTACACCCGCACGGTTTTGAGCGGATTATACCGAACCTCAAACCGTGCACCTGTGCGGCTGACAAATCGATTCAACAGGTACTCGCGTTCCTGGCCAACTTGCAAGGGATCGATGTCGTAAATCTGATAGTACGTATTGATCACCACATTGATGTGAGTCCAAATCTCACTACTGGAATTCCGAACAATGATCGACGCCCCTTCGACCGGGGTCCGATCCCGATACGGCACCTGGTACATTTCCAGAGGCGGCAAGCCAGCAGGCGTAACCGAACATTCGAGTTTCCCTTCGAATACCGGGGGCAGGTAGTACCACAATGCCGCGATGGTCACTACCGGCACCAGGCACATCATGGCCAGCAATCTGGTTAAACCATTGGTTGATAAGCGCGGCGCAGCGCGGCGCGAGCTCGATTCTCGCTCCGGCAAACCTGTAATACTGACGTCAGTCTGTAACACGCGCTACTCGAAACTAAGCATGATCAATCAAGCATTGCCGAGAAAAGTCGTGGCAGTCACCACCTGCCATTTAATCCACTTACGTTCGTTGTGCTTTCTCGGCTCCAACTTTCCCAATTCTTTTCGACACCCTATCATAGTAGCGAACTCCGACGGAATTGCGAAGTCGATCAACTCGAAAATGCCCAACAATGCCGATGAAAAACTGACGATCACGCCGTTGCGCCGGTTTGTGACGACCGCCCGCTGGCTAATCAAACTGCGCTGGTTGGCAGTCTTTGGACAGTTGGCCACGATTGGCGTCGTACTGTTCGTGCTCGGCGTCGAAATACCGCGGTACATCGTGATGTTCGTTCCCATCGTGATAACTGCGGTCAGCAATGTCCTGGTGGCCTACTGGCTAGACCGATGGCGGAACGCCGACCAAGGAGTCCAGGGGACGTCCACTGTCATGGGTTTGGTCATGATCATGGATTTGTTGTCGTTGACCACACTCTTGTTTTCGTCGGGAGGCCCCAACAACCCATTCTCTTTGTTCTACCTGGTGAACTTAGCATTGTGCGCGATGATTTTACCGAGGCGCTGGGCTTGGGGGCTCAATGCGCTGTCCATCGCCTGTTTTGCGGTGTTGATCTATCAGCATGACGAAGTGGGCCCGCTGCATATGGGAGAATGGATGTTGCCAGTTCAACAAACGGGCAGCATGTCGCTGTTGCAATGGGGCTACCTGATCGCCTTTGCCATGAGCACAACCGTGATCGTCCAATTCATCACGCGACTGGCCGATGAAATCCAGCGGCAAGAGTTTGATTTGCGGGCGGCTCAACAACAGCAATCCCGCAGTGAAAAACTCGAAGCG
>DAOLCX010000003.1:0-14722 GCA_035327685.1 Pirellulaceae bacterium
CGCCGACCACGATGTCCGGGAGTCCATTTCCGGTCACATCGGTCACCACGATTTGCCGGCCAATGCCGGCCTGGTCATCAGCCAAGTGCGGAATCCACTCGACCTGTCCGCCCGCCGTTCGGTTCAATCGAAACCAGACCACATAAGGTCCGGCATCCCATTCCAAACTCTTGCGGTGATGAGACCAGAACGTCTTGCCGGTGACGATGTCGAGGAGGCCATCGCCATCGATATCAGCCAGGCGGACTGAATGCAACTCTGAAATGTGCAAACCGTAGGCGTTCTCCGACGGTTTGCTCCCCATGATCTTGTGTTCCTTGAAAGAGATGGCACCGTCCCCTTGGCGGACTTGTTCCCACCACACCAGCCCATGCCCATGCGCATCGACGCTGGTGATCACGTCGTTCAATCCATCGCCGTTGACATCGTAGGCGTACATATCGGCCCCTCCGGGCCCACAAAAGACGTGCGCGTGAAACTCCCACAACCCGTCATGTTCCGGACCCGGATTGCGAAACCAACCGTTCTGCATCAGTACATCCATCTTGCCGTCGCCATCGATATCGCCGACCCCCAGCGCATGCCCAAATCGATCCGGGGCGATCGCCCCGGAAATACGGTGGAACTTCCACGGTTCAAAACTCCCCCATTGAGGCACGGCGAAGCCGAACATCCCTTCGCGCGTGCAAACCAATTCGGGGCGACCGTCGCCGGTCAGATCAGTGAATTGCGGCGATTCATTCGAAACCCAATCAAAGACTTGATGCTTTTTCCAATGCCCAGCAGTCGCCACATCCTCGCCAGGGTTCTCGTAAACGAAGGCCGGTGTTCCCGGAAAGCCAACCACAAAAATATCATTCCAGCCGTCGCCGTTGAAATCGCAGACCCAGGCAAAAAAGTGGTCGGCATAGGCGTTCATCGGTTGCGGCTTGGGCGGATAGATTTCGTACGCCGTCTCGTAATCGGGCCCGGCGAACCAGTAAGGGCCATACACGACGTCTGGAATCCCATCGCCATTCAAGTCCCCGACTCCGGCACCTTCACTGAAATACGTCTTCGTCAACGCCTGGCGTTCGAACTCGTAAATCACTCCTTGCGTTTCGTTCGGATCGTCTGCGACCGCACGTGCCGTCAGGAATAACGGCGTCAGCCATAACCACGCAAATATCCAGATTTTCGTCATTCTATTCATCGTTGCTACCGAACAGCCCCAAGTAAAATGGTCGTAACCGTTCACAGCATTGTAAAACAATTGTCCTCAATTGTTCGAACCCCTGGCTGAAGTTTACCGTTGGCTAGAGGCGAACAATTGAGGACAATTGTTCTGCCAACAGGCCTTTCTGCCAAGTTCCGTGAACGATTACAAATGGTCTTTGATTTCCAGCAAATCACTAATATAACTTCGGATTGGAATGCAAACAGCATGGCGAAAGTGGTGCAAAGGAAGTGAAAGGGTGTCGGTGCGCTGTATAGGGATACTCATTTGTTGCTGGATGGGTTGGTGTGCTGGCCAGCCCGCGCCGGCCGACGATTCGTTTCAGGACATCGCCCGTTTGGTGCGCGGATTGGTGTTGGAAACGATTCCGTCACAATTTGAAGACGATCGAACCTGGGGCCAACAACGGGAGTTTTGGGCAGGGGTCGAAGTCAGGCGCGAGGGGATGCGCCTGGAAACCAAACGCAAATGGGAAACTCTGAACCACGGCACCTGGCGAAAGTATTCTGTGACCATGGCGGATCCACACCGCGCGTTGGAGGTGAAGATTCACGATGTCCATTCCAATGCACCTGGCCACTTTGGAGTTGAGCTCGAGTTCGCTGCTCCTGTGGAATGGGAAGCCCGCCAGTCCCAATGGGAACGCGGAATTCAGTTGATCAGCTTAAGCGCGTACGGCACAGCCTCAGTTCGTTTGAAGGTCAATTTCGAATTGACAATTTCCATGGAGCGCCATGATGGTCGGAACATGGTTTGTTTCAAACCACAAGTCACAGATGCCGAACTGGTGGTCGACGAATTTCGAGTGCGCAGGGTGAGCAAGCTCGGCGGGGAGTTTGCCCAACAAGTCACGACTCTCGCTCGCCGCCAATTGAACCAGCGGCTGGCGGGTTTCAATGAGCAACTCGTTGCCAAAATCAACCAGAAACTGTCGTCAAAGCAAGATCGGATGAACCTGCCCATGGACACATGGTTCAAACTCCCCGACTGGCAACCTGGCGGCCAGTTAGGGGCCAATGGATGGGTGGACGACGATACCATTCGGTTGCGCAAGTGAACTATTGCATCCACTTTTGTGCGCTTCCGTATTGCCATCCCCCGTTGATTGCTGACACTCACCGCTCAGTTCACTCAAACCCATACCTCCGCGGGGTGCGCGAAGGGAACCGCGGTCGATTAACACGGCCTGGTAACTGTGACCTCTCAGAATACGGTGGGCGCATTTAGAAGCGACTAACCTGGAAAGATCAGGGAAAAAGCGGCGAGGCAAAACTTAAACAGGGTTCCGAACCATTGGGGACAATTGTTCTACACTCAACGGCCGAGAAACGTCTTCGGCAGATTTTGGTACAATGGAGGGACGTTGAGTGTAGAGCGCCACGTTTGGTGCGGATGATTTTCGAACACGGTTGACTACAACATGTCTGATTTGGTGAGTCTGACTCCCCGAAATTTCGCGGATTATCGTGTGCTGAGCAATGAAGAGCTCAACGCGCGGATATGCGCGGCCAAAGCTACACTGGGGGATCGGCTGTTGATCTTGGGCCATCACTATCAGCGGGATGATGTGATTCAACACGCGGATTTGCGAGGTGACAGTTTATTGTTGAGCCAGTTGGCGGCAGAGCGCGACTGCGAGTACATCGTCTTTTGCGGCGTCCATTTTATGGCGGAAACCGCCGACATGGTCGCCAATCGTCCAGAACGGCTGGCCGCCCGCAACGACCAACGTGTGACGGTGATCCTGCCCGACATGGCGGCGGGTTGTTCGATGGCCGACATGGCGGCGATCGAGCAAGTCGAAGGGGCGTGGAGCGAACTGGGAGAATTGATTGATACGTCGGAAGTCACTCCAGTAACCTATATCAACTCGGCGGCGAGTTTGAAGAGTTTCTGCGGTCGTCACGGGGGCGTGGTGTGCACTTCGAGCAACGCCCGACGCGTGTTGGAGTGGGCCTTTTCGCGCACGCCGCGCGTGTTGTTCTTCCCCGATCAACATCTGGGCCGCAATACCGCCTTAACGATGGGAATCACCCATTCCCAAATGCCGGTGTGGGACCCTTATGCGGACTTCGCCGGTGGCCATACGCAATCCGAGATTGAAACAAGTCGGGTCATATTGTGGAAAGGCCACTGCAGCGTCCATCAGATGTTTCGCGCTGAGCATGTTCACACCTTTCGCAAACGGATCGCCGATATCAAGATTCTCGTGCACCCCGAATGCCCTCAAGAAGTCAACGACCTGGCCGACCTTTCGGGCTCGACAGGGTTTATTATTCGGACTGTCAAGTCGGCACCGCCCGGGACCAAATGGGCGATCGGCACCGAGTTGAATCTGGTCAACCGGTTGAAGCAGGAGCACCCTGAGCAGGAAATTCACTTTTTGTCACCGGTCGTTTGTTTATGTGCGACCATGTACCGGATTGATTTGCCGCATTTGTGCTGGAGCCTGGAGTGTTTGGTGGATGGCCAGGCTGTCAACGTGGTGCGCGTCGATGAGGAGGTGGCGCGGTGGTCGCTGCTGGCGCTGGAGCGGATGTTGGCACTTGCTGATTGATGGCTTGTTGATAGTTCGGGTGGTCCGTTTTACCCAGTAATTCGTAGAGAAAGCGGCTGGGGACACTGGCGCGGGGTTTGCCCCATTTGAGGCGGCTCAAGGGGAGACTGAGCGTCAACCGGTCTTGAGCCCGTGTCACGCCGACGTAGCACAGGCGTCGCTCCTCGACAATGGCCTGTTCTCCCATCTCCACGCTGCGGCGGTGCGGCAATACTCCCTCTTCCATGCCGACCATATAGACTTCCGGAAACTCCAACCCTTTCGCACTGTGCAGGGTCATCAGCACGACCGCGTTCTGCCGCAACTGTTTTTCTTTTTCATCGTCCAGATCGCGGTCACCCAAAGCCATCTGGTCGATGAACTCCGCCAGTTTGGGTTTAGTGGCCTGGCCTTGATACTCGGCCACGGCGTTGATGACCTGTTGGACTGACGCCCAGCGCGTCTGTTGATCCTCCGGTTCTCGGTAAAGTCGTTCGATTTCGCGACGGTAGCCGACGGATTCGATGAGCCTCTGAACGACTTCGCTGAGGGGCTGTTTCGCCAATTCACACTCGGTACGCGCCAGATCAAAACACCGGCGAAGCTCGGCAAAACCATTGGCGGCGTCGGCGGGGAGCGTGATTCCATCGCCTGGCCTGCTGGTCAAGATGGACCAAATCGAGGTCTTGCCGTTAAAAGCCATCGTCATTAGCCGTTCAATCGTTTTTCCCCCGAATCCACGCGGAGGCCGATTCAAGACTCGCAATAAGCTGGTGTCATCGTGAGGGTTAATCACGACGCGCAGATAGGCCATCACATCTTGAACTTCTTTGCGGTCAAAAAACGACATGCCGCCTATCAGCACATAGGGGAGTTTGGCTTGCCGCAAGGCAGTTTCAAAAGGTCTTGGTTGTTCGTTCGTCCGAAACAGGATGGCGAAGTCGCGGAATTCGCGTTTGGCCGCAGCGATTCTCGATTGAATCGACTGGACGACTTCCCGCGCTTCGGTGGCTTCGTCAGCGTATTGGACGATGCGCGGGACATCGCCCCCGCGCCGCGCCGCGCGCAGTTGCTTGCCGTGACGCTGCGGATTATGTGCAATCAAATGATTAGCCCAATCCAGAATCGATGCCGTCGAGCGGTAGTTTTCTTCCAGCCGCACCACCACGGTTTTCGGCCAAACTTTGGGAAAGTTCAAAATGTGTTCCACGGCGGCGCCGCGCCAACCGTAAATCGACTGGTCATCATCACCCACAACGCACAGGTTACTGTGGCCTTCGGCCAGGTGACGAACCAATCGATATTGTGTTTCGTTGGTATCTTGAAATTCGTCGATCAGGATTTGTTCGAATCGTCCGGATTCCAGGCGGCGCACCTCCGGAAAATCGCGAAACAGTTTCTCGGTCAACAATAACAAATCGTCAAAATCAACCGCCGCCAATTGTTTGAGCGATCGCTGATAACGGCGATAGGCGGCTGCGGCGAGGACGGCCTGATCCGAGTCTGCCAGCGCGGCAGCCTGGTCTGGCGCGACCAACTGGTTTTTCCAACGGCTGATGTAGTTAAGCAATTGACTCGGCGACAAAGTCGTATCGGCGACATTGATTTCCCGCAGCACGGAGCGAGCCACTCCTTCCAATTCGCCCCCGGAATAGATACTGAATTGCAACGGGTATCCCAGGTGTCCGATCTGGCGTCGCAGCACGCGCGCGGCAAAAGCGTGAAAGGTGGCAATCAGGGGGCGTGCGGTCTGCTTTTTGGGCAGAATTTGACGCAGCCGCTGCTGCATTTCCTGAGCGGCTTTGTTGGTAAACGTCACGCCCAGGATTCGGTCGGCAGCCACACCCGATTTGACTAGCTGCGCAATCCGATAGGTGATGACCCGCGTTTTGCCGGTTCCAGCTCCGGCTAATACGAGCAAAGGCCCGGAGCGATGCCTCACGGCGGTCTGTTGAGATGGGTTGAGTTGTTCAGACATGCATAAATATCGTAAACGATTTGCGTGGGAAGTTGAGGGGATGGACGCTATTGACCACTCGAAAACCTCCCCCCTATACTGTCAGTTTATCGACGTGCCCTGCCGCAACGACAGGTATGGACCCTAATGAACAAGCAAACCCAAGAATTACAACACAACGAACTGGTCGATTGGTTAGAGGCCAAATTCGGACATTTGCGACCTCATTCTTCCAAAATCATCTTCATGATCTTGGCGCTGGTAGCGATCGGAGTGATGGTGGCATTCTATTTGCGGGCCAGGCATGAAGTGTACGCCAGCCAATGGGAGCGGTTGAATATGGAGTTGAGACAGCGGCAGATGGATGGTCAGACCCGCCAATTTACCGATTACGCCGAAGAGTTTCCCAACGACCCCGCCAGTTTGTGGGCCTGGCAGTTCGCTGCCGATGGCGAGTTAAGCGCTGGCCTGCGGATGTTGGTCTCGCAATGGGACGAAGGCCGACGGCGGTTGGAGCGAGCCAAAACGTATTACACCCGCGTCCTGGAATCGACTGCCGCTAAGAGCCCACTCCTCTTGGAGCGCGCCAACTATGGTTTAGCCTACTGC
This sequence comes from Pirellulaceae bacterium, assembly GCA_035327685.1. Lineage (GTDB taxonomy): Bacteria > Planctomycetota > Planctomycetia > Pirellulales > Pirellulaceae > BJ22. Next base: position 6,319 of record DAOLCX010000003.1, read on the forward strand.
CTGGAGAGCCTGGGTGACTTTGAAGCCGCCAAACAACAATATCAAAAGTTCATTGACCAGGCTCCGAATTCGGCTTTGGCCAAACCGGCACGCGAAGCACTTCAACGCATCAACAACCCGGCGTGGGTCGCATTCCATCAAGACTTTTATAAGATCGGCATCGCACCTGGTTTAATTCTGCCGACGCGACCAGATATTTCATTCCCCGACCTGGATGCTGTGGATGAGACCGCGCCCGGTGGAGAACCACCTGGTTCTGATCAATCGGGCGAACAGGCCGATCAACAAGATCAATCCTCGGACGACGGCCAGTCCGATCAAACAGACGGCGACGGCGATGCAGACGGCAATGTCAGTATGGCTGCGTCGGCGCTGGTTTCGCTTTTGGTTCAGCGTTGACGACAGATTTCAGAAATGGTGGCCGAGGTCCAGGGACTTAACCTTGGGTGCCTGGGGTGAGCAGGCCGCGCGCCGTCATCTGTTGTGTCTGGGTTACATTGTTATCGGGAATAACGTCCGCTCGCGGTATGGCGAGATAGACATCATCGCCGTCGATCGAAACTGCATCGTATTTGTCGAAGTCAAGACGCTATGCGATGCCGATCAAGACTTGCCGAGTGACCGTGTCGATCTCGAAAAACAAGACCATCTTTCGAAAGCGGCGGCCGAATATCGTCGTCATCGACGATTGCTGAATGCTCCAGGGCGGTTCGATGTAATTTCTGTGTGGGCGCACACGGAGCCTCGCCATCGTTGGAAACTCGCCAAATTGAAGCATTATGTGAATGCCTTCGAGTCCACCTTGGAGTCGTAAGCCACTGCCAGGGTGAAGCAACTCGTTCGACAAAACACGGTAGCCTGGACGAATCGATCTGCGACGCTCACAGGGTTTCGATCTACAACCAGACGACTTGCCGAACGCATCAGAACCAAGCTTGGCCAACAATACCGTGAACGGTTACCGCTCGCTGAAATTCGGCAGGATACCGTTCACCACAGAGTCGCGACTGGGCAGCCGAATTTCTGCCGGTGTCACCCGACGTTGTGCCGCTCGACTCAGAACGCTCTCCCGAAGTAATTGTTCACAAACGCCTAGGCCGCTGACCAGGGTTATCTCAAGATGCGCGTGCGGCGGGCCGATGACTTTTCGAACTCAATGCGTGCGGAAATTCGGAGCTCTTCCAAGTACAGTCGCAGCGGGCCTTGAACGCGTTCCAGTGAACGGCTGACAAGCGCCGCCGCTCCGGCCACGCGCGCTTCTGTCCGGGCACCGACTTCAAAATCCAAGCGGCCATCGAAGCCCAATTGGTAGGCCGCCAGGCCGCGAAAGTAATAAGGCCGTGGGTCGTTCGGATCAATCAACTTGGCATGCGCCAAAGTCTCATAAGCTGCCTGGTATTCTTCGCTAAAGTACTGGTGTACGCCCAGCGAATAAACTGATTCGAAGTCGGGTGTGTTCTCCTGGCCTGAGGCCGTGGCGCCCCAGACCAACACCCATCCCAATACCAACCATACCCACCGTGTGCATCGAATCACGGTTTTTAGATCACCCCAGTTTTTCATCGCTTCCACTCCCAAGTTGTCTGTCGCAGCCCGGGTCAGTCTAGTCCAAGACCCAATCCTTGGAAAGCAGGAATCTTTCACCCCAAAAACCCGGGCGAAAACAACGAGTGGGACAGCGTGCATGCCAGTATTGTCGCAGAATAGGTAGCTGACGCCGTCAAGGCTCGCCTGATTAAACCAGCGAAATGCCCAGAGCATTCCGGCGCCAACGTTGTATTTCAAGCCGATGTCGCGATGATTGGACGCAAATTCCCAAAGCCATCCATTGGTGGGTTGCACCTATTGAAAGTGGAACGCTCGCCTTTTGACTGTTGGCCATTGAGATCTTGGGCGGGTAGTGCCGTTTGTGAGGGATAGGTACGTTGTGAAGGTTGTCGGACGGCGCGGGAATCTGGTGAGTCTGGGGGAGTTATACGCCGATAAATCAGCTATCAGTCCAGAGTGGCAACGGAGTGTGACCCAAGACACGGAGTGGCATGGGCCTGGGCGTTTTGTTTGCAGTATCACTGAACGGAACGCACACATGGCAAAACGGATCATTCGCATTGTTTCTTGCGCTGGCGACGGCTCGCTGCGCAGTCGAGACTACGAGAGTCTCGACACGGTTATGGAGTATTTCGAGCAAATTGGCGTGGACGATTGCAGCACTGAGCTCTCATTGCGGGGATATCCCTTGTTTCGAGGTTTGGTGGGACCGATTGCAGAGGGTCGGCATGTCGCGCGCTATGAATCGCCCGATGTATTCGAGTTGATGACCAGAGAGTGGACACAGGAGCGGACACGCCGCAAGCGTCCAGAACGGGCCATCCCACCGGTACATTTTCCGCTTCTTGACAGCGTGGTGATGACGGACGTCGTTTTGCCTTCATAATCGTCGCAAAGCGGTGGAAGCACCGCGCTGCGCGAACCGACGGTGAAGGCTTAACGTACCGTTTGTGCCGGGACGCACCGACAATTCCCAAGCATGAGGGGCGTCGTGTTACCAACGACGCCCCGGCAGATTTTCCGCCATTGGTATAACCCTGGCGCGGCTTAACTAGCTTATGGGTTTTGCGGAAGTTGCGGTCAGAAAAATCAATGGTTTTTTTGACCGCGGTTGATTTCTGATCTATGGTTGCAGGCCTATTTCTTGTGGTCCTGGCGAATCAGGCGACGCCAAGAAACGAGGGCCTCAATTTTCCTGAATTGACTGTTTCGGCGATGGCGTGCCGCGCTCCAAATTCAACGGCCGCTATGCGTACCGAACGGTTGTCCTCAACGGATGGTAAACGCAATGGATGTACATCTTGGGGCCAAGCTCATTTGGCTGGTTGGCGCAATCTGGTTCAATAGTGCGGTGGGGTTGTGGTCGCAAGTCGATCGTCCTGTGCCGGGTGAGCAACCCGCATCATGGATGGCTCCCCAGCCTGCCCATCAATCGGCGCTCCAACAAGCATTGGAGTACGAAAGCCGAGAACAATGGGCGGATGCACTGATGGTGTATCAACAAGCGTTGAAACACCAGCCTCACGACCCCACTCTATTGCACAAGCGAGCGTTGGCGCGGATACATTATGATTTGGCGCGCCGCTATAACGATCAGAGCTACCTGAATCAGGTTCAACAACTCGACTACCGGCGCGCTTCCAATTTGTACGCTGAAGTCTTGCAAAAAATTGGATCCTATCATGTTGAAACTCCCGATTGGCACGCATTGTCTCGATACGGTTTAACCAGCTTGCAAACGGCACTGGGACAGCGGGTGTTCCGCGACCAGTTTTTGGCGCGTCGCAGCGATGAGCAAGTCAATCGGGCTTGGGAGTCTCTGCAAATCGCTTTGCAAAACGTTGCCGTGCGCAGTCGGACCGATTCCATCTGGGTGGCAGACCGCACGGCTCAAATCATGCAAGACCAATTGGGGCTGTCTCCGACTGTCGTGTTTCACGAATTCGTCTGCGGGGCCACAGCCAGCCTCGACTTGTATTCCAGTTTTCTGACTCAGGATCAGTATCAAGATACCATGTCGCAGATCGACGGCAACTTCGTCGGTTTGGGAGTAGAGCTGAAATTGCAGCGCGATGCCTTGGATATTGTGAATGTCATCCACCACGGGCCCGCCGGTCGAGGAGGCATTCGCGCGGGTGACAAGATTCTGGCGGTTAATGATCAGGCTGTCAGCCAAATCGGCGCGGAAAAATGCGCCGATCTGTTGCGGGGTCCGGAAGGGACTTTCGTCAGCGTCCAGGTCCAGCAGGCGAATGGCCAGATCAACACGCTTTCGCTGCAGAGGCGCCGCGTCGAAATCCCGAGCTTTGATCAAGTGAGTATCATTGATGCAACGCACGGGATCGCGTATGCACGTTTGGTCAATTTCCAAAAGACCACGGGCCAGGACTTGGACGCGGCTTTATGGCAACTTCACCAGCAAGGCATGCGGCACTTGATCGTGGATGTCCGCGGCAATCCTGGAGGTTTGCTGACGGCTGCAGTGGATGTCGCCAATCGTTTCATTGACCGGGGCATACTGGTCTCCACGAAGGGTCGCAATACGCTGGAGGACTTCACGCATCAAGCGCAAGCTGAGGGAACCTGGCGTGTCCCGCTGATCGTCCTCATCGATGAAAACTCAGCCAGTGCCAGTGAAATTTTTGCGGCTGCGATCGCGGATCATGGTCGCGGCACGATTGTCGGGCAACAAAGTTACGGAAAAGGGAGCGTTCAAGGCATCTTCCCGCTCGGCGGCAGCGCAGGCGGTTTGCGATTGACGACGGCCTTGTTCTACTCGCCGCGCGGGACTGCCATCAGCCAACGCGGTGTCGTACCCGATATCGCGGTTCAACAAACGGCAAAACTGACGATCCACGATCAAGAGAATAGCGCAAAGCCTTCGGCAGAAGACCCGACTCTGCGCGCAGCCGTCAACCTGTTTCAACGGCCATCCAATCCTGCAGCCAGCCATCGCGCGGCGACGGACCATGCGCTTCCACCTGTAACGAACCAGTGAGTTGCTGGCAATATCAACCCGACCTCGCTCACGGAACGCGGTAGGCATGATTGAAGAGCAATGGTCCTCAATTGTTCGAACCCTGGCCAGGTTAACCAATATCGAGGTAAGAACAGTTGAGGACAAATGTTCTACCAAGTTGTGGCATCGGGACTCGGCATTCGTGGTTCGCCCAGACTTAAAACACGATCCGATGAATCTCGTCCAGTGGTATTTTGATGGGTTCTGTCGTTAAAATTTGCCCATCGCGCTCGCGGACGATGGTCAAGCCTGCTGGAGAGATCGATTGCAATCGGAATCCCAACGGAGTGCCAAGTCGGAACAGTTCTCCGTTCCGCAACATGACCGAAGGCCCCGATTCAAAACTTTCGGGTGTCGGCGGGGCCAGCCAGATGGTTGGCAGATGACCTGTATTCGGTTCTGGCCAATTGATCGCCTGCAAGTCCATAGGCAAAGGAGGCTCTTCGTCCACACCCAGACCGTCATCCCCCACCAGTTCGGGATTTTTGACGTAGGCGGCCGCAAAAATTCGCCTTGATTCGGCGGGCCAGCTCACCTCCGATTCGTTGAACAGAAGTGAATCCGTGAGAATCCTGGCCGTGGGGAAAACCAGTACATGCCGCTGCCGATCAAAATCTGAGGGGTCTGGTAGTCGGTGATAGTCCCGCGCCGACCAGATGGATAAAAAATCTTCTGGAGACATTGGCCCTATCGAATCGCGTACCGGCACGATCTGTTTTCCAGGAGTCACTTCAACCACGCTGCCATCGCTCAACCCCGCCAGCCATCGCTTTGAAGAACGCGGAGGATCCGGAAACGACTCGTGCGGAAACACGACATAACGAATTTCCTTCTCATCAATCTTCAGCGGTGTTGCGACCCCTGGGGGCGTCAAGACGATGGCCCGGTCATTTGTGAACTGCAGGTTGTCTGTACACCATAAGTCGCCATCAACCAATCCCACACTGAACCTCGCGGAAATGAGGGGTGGGACGGCAACGGGTGCCGAAAACGCGATATTGTCCAACGCGTAGTCGTCATCAACTCGGCGTTTGAGGTGAAACAAAAAAGGGTTCGACAAGAACTGGATATGGTAGATAGGCTTGGCGGAAGCAATCGCAAAATAAGAACATGGTTGATCGCTCGATTCGACAGTTGCCAACAACCGGCCGGACGAGTCGAAGGCGTTCAAGACAAAATCACGCGGGTTATCTAAACGGGCCGCGTAGCATTCGAACCAATGAACGCCAGCCGCTTGCGTGGGTTGGCCAGGCAAACAAAACGAAATCTCAGTAACCCCCTTGAACCGCCGCGTGAAACTTCCCCGCGTGTCGTACACACAGATGGAATTGCCGCGGGGCGGCAATCCTTCAAAACTGACTTCGTATCCTGAAATGCCAATGTATCCAACCGGAGTATGGAATCGGATACCGTCATGGGCAAACAGGTCGTTCACATTCGCGCCGCGTTCCAAAGCATTGCCCGCGGGATCGCGTTCGAAATCGACGGTGATGAGTTGATCGGGGCGCGGTTCGCTCGGCTGCATATACGTCACGACTCCTCGGCCTGGTGTCCAGTCACCCGTGGCAGGAACTGGATGCGGCGGTAATGCTGCGACTACGGAAATCTCGGCAAGCTCCCGGCGATTCAGGCGGAACTCGTCGCCGCGCCAACGAAACTTGAAGTCAAAATCACCCGCATCGCCGCGCATTTGACGGCCCTCCTTGAGGTCCAGCAAGTCAAAGTTTTCTGCGGTCCCAGGGGAGGGTGTCGTCGTGGCCGTCGGAACGAGAATTCGCTGTACGCGAAATCGTACTTCCAGACGCATGTCATCGACGGCTTCTTCAATCAGCATTTTTAATGTCGGATTTCCCGACTGTTCGAGCATGTTTTTCAACAAACTTTCCGCCGCTTCACGCCGGTCGTAGTTTTCGTGTCCCAATTCGGCCAACAACTGCTTGGCGGTTTCCAGAAACTCGCTGACTGGCGATTCGGATAGTTTCAACCGATTGATGGAAACCAGCGAGTAGGTTTGCGACTGACTCGAGCCGCGTGCGCGGAATTCGGTCCACTTCAACACAAAGGAGTCCGTTTCCACGGTCAACGAGGAACCATTGCGAAGGATCAACCGCACCTGGTGCTGGGCGTAGGATGGTAGCGCCGCGACGGACAAGCCAAATCCCACACTGGCGCACAACACTCGGCAAACCAAAGTCATCAGGCAGGAGCCAACCATCATTCGACGAACACTCATGAAGAGACCTACCGTTGATTCCTTTGAGTCCATTCCCGTACACAGATGTAGCGGTAGCTGCCGCCAGTTTTCTCTGCCAAGTCGCGCAGAAAACTGCGCCCCGGCGCAGCCACTTCCCATCCGAATTGTAAACAGTGGATGGAAGTGTTGCCACGGCAAGCCCGTTCGATGGCCGCGATTTGCCCTGGATGCAATCCTGGCTCGTCACCATCCGTGAAGAGAACGACCGCATCGGGACGAAGCGCCAAGGCCATGTAGATCGCACCTTCGTAGTTGGTTCCTCCAAATGGAGCAAGTTGATCCAGAAAATCGGCGACTTGATGGACGTGTTCTTCAGTCGCTGGCAGCATCTCCCGCCGTTCCATCATCACCGTGTGATGATGAAAGGCCACAATCTGGAAACAGTGGTGCGGGGCCAGTGTGCGCAAGGCAGTTGTCAATTCGCTGCGCGCGTGTCCCAGTACCCCTAACCCTTGAGCCCCCATACTCTTTGAGCGGTCGATGACAAACACGAATCGCTGCCCGGTAATCGACGGACTGCCAAACAACGAGATGGTTGCCGGTGGACCGGCTGGAGTCATGGCCCCCATCAGGCGCTGCTCGGCGCGGATCGCTTCCAAATCCGCTTCTGTAAGTTCTGCGACGCCCACACGTCCGCGATGGTCATGCGGGTTGTGAAGATCGGTCGCTGCCGGCAGCGACCAGCCTTCTTCGGTGGGCAGCATGTCTAAGAGCGGGCTCGATGAACTATCCAGGGCCTGTTGGCCTGGCGGCTCCGTGTCCGCCCATGGACTCTTGTCAGTCGGCTGTGGTTCGCTGTCGTCAAGTTGCGAGTCGTGATAGGTCAAGTCCTGTGTTTGATCATCGATGGTAGCCAACACGACCGTGCCTCGCCGAACCAATTCTCCGGTTCCAGGTCCAGGCCGGGCTGGCAACAACCAAAACAATACCAAGAACAGCGCGAGATGTAACACTAAACTGTAAGCGAGACTCACGCGGTTGACGTGTTCACGAGTGAGACGAACGCTCGTATTCAATGCCTACTGGAAACCGTCAAACTTTGTTAAAATCAGCCACTTCTCTCGTTAGTAAGTATAGATCAGTGGCGATTGTGAAAACAGCGTAAAATCAGTCGTCGCGTTGTCAGCGAAGCGAGAGTTGTTTTCAGTGCATGGGCCAGACGCGAAAGTTGAGTTCCCGACAGGATGGGTGAGGCATGACAACAATTGCGGCGGTAGTAGGCGGGTTGATCCTGCTGATCTTAGGCGGCGAATGGCTCGTGCGGGGAGCCGAAAAGCTGGCTTTGTCTTTTCGGGTTTCGCCTCTCGTCATTGGATTGACAGTCGTGGCGTTTGGCACAAGCGCTCCGGAACTGGCGGTGACAACGCAAGCAGCGTTTCGCGGTACGGATGTGGGCGTGGGTAATGTTATTGGAAGCAATATCTTCAATATTCTGGCCATCCTGGGGCTAGCGGCAGCAGTCGCGCCACTGGCCGTCTCGAGCTTGTTAATACGTCGCGACGTGCCGATCATGATTGCGATGTCCTTGTTGATCTACGCAGCTTGCTGGGACGGAACATTCTCGCGGTGGGAAGGAATGACTG
>DAOLCX010000004.1:0-14279 GCA_035327685.1 Pirellulaceae bacterium
ATGCGGTAATCAACGATAAATGAATCAGACTTGACGTAAGGGTGGAAGAATTTAAATGAGCAAGTTGGGCAAATCGTTTTTCTCCGCAGGTGTATGCGCCTTGATCCTGGCCGGCAGTGGCGACATTTTCGGAAACCTGGTGGGACTTGATGTCGGCTCTCGCTGCGTCGCTCAAAGCGGGATGCAGCCCACATTCGTTTGTGCGGCAGAAAGATGTGTCCACGTGAGTCCATCACGTGGGAGGTTTAGCTACGGCCCCTCGGTACGTGGTTTGGCTGTCCGCTGGCGGCTGATCCGCCGTTTCCCTGTCAACCCGTGCCGAACTGGAGTAGCTTGTTGTCTGGCAACACCTATTTCCAATGCATCGGCGGACGGAAGCGATTGCCCGGAGTGTGGAAAAGGACCGTTGACCGGCAGCCATTCGCGAACAACTCAGGGATCGCAACAACCTGTTCCGGATGACTAACCCGCATGTCTTGGTTGTGGCAGCTTGAAAAGACTGCCCAACGTTAGGGCGAGGGGCCGATCGACAAGTCACAAATTACTGGGACGTGATCCGACCCTTGCGCGTTACCTAACCATCGTCGATGAACATGGAAATCAGACGACACAAAAATATGGTCGATCGGAACGCCTAACCACAGGCATGACGCATGCCAGGAATTGTGCAAACCTTGCCCTTGCCGCGTATCGCGGAGTCGAGTGTCCGCCAAAAATCGCCGAAGGTTGGGAGACCAAGGCGTGGTATTGAAGTCGCCCATCACAATCGTCGGCAAGTCAGACGCAAGTACGAGTTCCGTCAGCCATTCTAATTGACGATTTCGCGCTCCCCACGTCGATCCATAAATAGGGTTGGATGCGTGAATACCCAAGACGCGGATCGGATAGCCTTCGATCTCCACTTGCATTGAAGGAATAGGACACGAAAACATTCGTTCCGGCAACCAGGCCACTTGCTGGTGTGTGAAAGGGTGTTTACTAAATACGGAAAATCCTAACGTGTAGTTGTAATGGGGGCGATCCAATCCGTATGGATACTCGTCTCGCAGCGCCTCCAGACGCTTGGCCATCACATACGTCACTTCCCAGACAATCAGCAGGTCGGGTGAGACCTGCCGGACTTCCGACATGATCGCCTGATCATCCAGATTAGTACCCAGCACATTGAAGGTCATCACACGGAGTGTATGGGGACCGGGCGGACGTTGGGCGGTCGGCAGGTACACGCTGAAAACCCGCCATGCTGTCCAGACAGCGATGATCGTGACCGCCACCAACAGCATCGTATGTCCTCGTTTCTGCCAATTGCCAAACGACACTTGGCAGGCACCGGGCGAACAAGCAGCTTTACTGAACGAACAGCGTGGGCGAACGACCATCAGCCACAGCCAGGAAACGACCAATAGCCAGAACAAGACAGGTTGGAAGCTATTGACTAGCTCTGCCAGCAATAGCCCATCGGCGGCCAGGCTCAACCCCACCAATCCCAACGTCCCCAACGTAAAGAGCCAAGCCAACCCTGTCAGCGCGCGCCTTCCCCATCCACCACACCGCGTGCGGCTTGTGCGGGGCTCCGCAGCGGCGGCCTCCGCCGTTGGATTTGGGAGTGAAGTCATGCGACTCTCAAATTGCGATCGATTGGTGCGTCATAGATTTGCGGATTCAAACTGGGGTCATTGTACAGTTTGTTTTGTCGAAATGTGCGGTGCAGAATTTCGCCGCTGAACAGGCCCATGGCCAATGAGGCGGCCGCGCGACTCAACCAAGCGTGTTGCTCTCGGGAGACAGTCAGTTTCTCAGTCACTCGGCGCCGATGGTCTGGAGAGACATCCGAACGCTGAAGTTGTTCTTCCAGGTGGAAGATACGCAGCGCCAAGATGGACAGCCGATCAATTGTACTTCCCAACGTTTCTGTATTGATTTGTACGGGCTCGCGCGGCTGGACACCGAATTGAATCAACAAGCCACTGACGTAGTCGTCGAGTTTTTCGATCCAGTCATTTCGCGCCTGGTTATACCGATCAATACGCCGCTTGACTTGGGCAATTTCGGAATCCGTGGCCGTAGGGCTGCGGGCGATATCCTCTTCGTGCCACAACAAGAAGTTCCAATGATGCTGTTCGCACACCAACCCTTTCCAATCTTCAAATCGATTTGCAAACGGTTCCTCGTGCCACATCGCAACCCATTCGACCTGCCAAGCCGCCACCTGCGAAATGTCCAACATACCCTACCTCCTGTTTTTGATCGTGTGATCGCGCCATCCTTGCCCTCGCCGCATACGAAGCGACTTTGACCCAATCTTGGATTGGAATCTTAGCTGTAACAATTTACTCGATTGGCTGGGGATCGTCCAAGTTGAATTTCGATGTCGAACCTCAACCGTTCAGGTCCGAACAGCTGCAGTCCGTGAACGGTTAAGACCAAATCAGTTTCAAACGTGAAGTCTGGCAGATTCGTCGGCTTCTCAAGGACAACGCCAGCAAAATGCAATTTTAACCAGTCATTTTGGCGTTTTTTCCGTTTCGTAAATTCGGCCATTTCCCCTACAATGATCTTGGGAGTCTGAGGCTGGAATTGGTCGGCCGTTGTTGCGTGGGGAAACGACTCAGATGGAGCGTGGACAAGCTGACAATGGTGAATGCGATGAATACAACCAGGAATGCACGACCTCATCGACGGTATGGGCGGCCTGTCCTCTGGAGTGTGTGCGTTTTAACCGCCGTCGCGCACCAAGGAATTGCGGTTTACGCACAACCCGCTAGCCCGTTCTCGGCGACCCTGCAAGTAGCTGCAGTTGATGAAGCCTTCGATGGCGAGTTTGCGATGTCGGTCTTGCGTCAAATCTGTGATCTAGGGCCTCGTATCAGCGGAACGCAGGCCATGCGCCGCCAACAGGAACTTCTCAAGGCTCATTTCGAGTTTTGTCAGGGACAAGTCGGATTGCAGACTTTCACTGCGGTGCATCCCTTGAACAATCAACGCGTGGAATTGGCGAATCTGATTGTGCGTTGGCACCCGGAACGCAAACGACGAATTATGTTTTGCTGTCATTACGACACCCGCCCCTTGCCCGACCGAGACCGCATTGATCCGCAAGGTTTGTTCTTGGGGGCCAACGATGGCGCCAGCGGCGTGGGTTGGTTGGCCGAATTGGGTCGTCACATGCCGGCGCTGGCCGGCAAATACGGCGTTGACATTGTCTTCTTTGACGCGGAGGAACTGGTTTATCTGCACGGTCGAGATCCGATGTTTTTGGGATCGACGCATTTCGCCAACGAATATGCCGCGCGCCGCTGGGATGTCCAATACGATTACGCGATCCTGGTCGATATGATTGGCGATGCCGATTTGCAAGTCTATTTTGAAGGGAATAGTTTGCGCTACGCCCAACGGTTGACGAAGAGCATCTGGGCTGTCGCCAAAGAACTCGGGGTGACCGAATTCATTGCTGAAAAACGTCATGAGATCCGGGATGATCACCTCCCACTAAATATTATCGCCAAGATCCCTACCTGTGACGTCATCGATTTTGATTTTCCAAATCCGCAGGTTGGAAACATTTACTGGCATACTCGAGAGGATGTCCCAGACCGTTGCTCGGCTGACTCGCTCGAAAAAGTAGGTCGCGTGCTGTTAGAATGGACGCGACAATTACAGAAGTTGTAGATGCTGCCCTCGTGCACGATGATCGAGAAATCTCGGTCAGGGGACAGCGCCTGCAACTGGTCGTTCAATGAGTCGTGATGGTGGCGTGAAGGTCATCCAGCAAGTCTCCGATGAAAGTCGTAAGTAATGCCAGAAAGCACGCGCAATCTGTTAATGATGATGGGTTTGGCCTGCTTTTCCGTTGGAATCCTGCTGATGTTCTATCACCGCCGCGTTTGGTTAAGCAGTTTACGCAGCGAGCGACACCCCGCAGCCTTGCTGTTTGAAACGCACAAATTCCGGCGGCGCGTCATTTTGGCGGGGATGATTGCCGCCTGCGGTACCGGTTTGTCTGCGCTGTATTGGGCGCGCGATCCGCGGGTGATTGCAGCGATCACGGGTCTAGTGCTGATTCTGATCCTGTTCATCCTCTGGCTGGCGTTTCGGGATTTGTTGATCGTCAGCTTCTATCAAATGGGCCAGGCCGATAAGCCAGCTCAGCGCGAGTTGATGCGGCGGTATGAGGAGCTAAAACGTCAACGGCAAATAGAAACGGAAGGGACCGATGTAAATCATCACCAGGCTGCGGCCGCAAAAGACCAGGAGGTTCCACCGCAACCGAACGATGCTCAGGCCCGATCTGAACAAGATTCATAGGCACGGTGCAGCGGAAACCGTCAGGGTATTCGCACGCAAAACAATGAATTCGTTTGCCTTACAGCGCTTCCAATGCGATCACGGGCCAACGCGAATAAGGTTGAACGAGTGGCACTTCTGACAACATCTTCACAAACACGAAAGCGTCGTCACCTCGAACCCACCGCAGATTGACATCGCCCACAACACGCCATTCCTTCTCCACCTGCCAATCGACCCACTTCCCCGAGCGCTGCGACTGGGCGATCTGAAAGAACGGCCGCTCGTCGACCGAGAGTTCTCGCCATAGTGAATCGTCACCATACATCACCGGGCCCCCACCCATCGCTTTCAAGATTTCCCGGCGGATCGCAATTCCGTACGATTCAAAATCCCATCGACTCAAATGTGGTCGAAATACGCGCAGGCTGGGGAACAGATTGACTGGCTGCTCGGTAAAGCACACCACTGGTTGCTGGCTACGAATCAAATAGCGACTGGCCATCACTCGTTCCGACACCAGGATGCGAATTAACGACAACAATGCGCCGGATAGTTCCTGCGGACCAAATAAGAGTCGATCAAAGTACTCCCAGTTTTCGATTTCACTACCTGATCGAGGCCGCAGAGGTGCGCGCGTAGCATGAGCCACATAGTCCCGCCAGGGAATGACCGCTGGAAGGGCTGAAGGAATCGCTCCTGGCTCAGGTGAAATTGGCGCTTCCGGTTGAGGGTTGACACGGCCTGGATCATTTACAATCCACGGCACAGCTCCCATTTGGATGAACGTTTCCAGTAACTCGTTCGGTTCACAGCCATCATGCAGAATACACGTCAACGGACGGGAGTCGCTGGACAACTTCAAGCGCTCCAAAATCAGCCTGTGCAAATTGCCGCTGCCGCGGACCAGCAGCGCGCGAACCTCGGCCGCCAATAACATGGGCAAACGATCAGGTACGCTGTTCCACTCAGATAAATGGGGCCCATTGGAGGCATCGCATAAGGTGATCGCATAAAGACAAAACTCGCGTCGTGGCCGATGAGCACATTGATCTTCAAACCAAGCAATATCGGCGTCGGCTGGTATCCATTGGATCACGATTCTGGGGACGCCCAGCCGATCACTTAACCGTTCGACCCAGGCGTGGGTGCACATGCCAGGCGCAGTCAACAACGCTTCCTGTTGTGGAGAACAATGGCAAACGGCTGTTCTCAGCGCAGCAATCCACTTCGGTCGCTCCTCCGGATGACGTCCGATGCGTGAACTGGCCAGGCATAAAGTCCGCAAACGCGGGATGGGAAGCGGCGACCAAAAGCAAACTTGCCAGACCGGTTCCGCGCTCCATTCCGGGCATGGTACAGCGCGGCCGCCCAGCGTCATCGAGAAATAGCCCGGCAATTCCGGCAATTGAAATAGTTGATCGACAATTTCGGCCGATGCTTCCGGATTCCCTGAGTTGGGGTCGCGAGGGGATGGCGAATTTTCTTGTGCGCCCAGTCGAACCGCAATCAGATTCCGCCATATAGCGGCAGCTTCTGCCATAAGCCGATGCCTCGTGGAAGGTTGTTACCAGAATAACAACATACCATTCGGCAAGCCCAAGCGAAGAGGGCCAAGGCCAAATCCGGATTAGGAGATCATCGTTGGATTGGTGAAAGATTGGCTGCCGACGACACTCCAGCCGTCCCGCGATACTCGATGATCAACAAGGCATCGGCTCGAGCGCCTTTGGCATCGAACAGGCCAGCCAGCGGGCGCGCATTTCCCTCAACACCAGGAGTAGCAACCACGCCGCAACTGAGCACCAGCACTTGGTCGCTGGGCCAACGAAACCGTTCCTGGAACCGGCAGCTCACCAGACTTGGAATCTGCAGGTTCACCCGTTCCACCTGTCCGGGGCCGACCGGAATATTGACCCGCACCGGCGTCAGTTTTTCGACTTGATCGATTTCACACAACAAGGCCACTTCTGCAATTTTTCCATCTAATGTGGACAAGGTGCTAAGTTGAAGCGAGTAGCCGCTCGTGATTTGACTCAGCAGCGGTTGGTATCCAGGAAATTGGCCAGGCGTCCACCGCAGGTTTCGCACAAATTGCTGCGGATCGCGTTTCTCGAGCCTAGTGCTTTGGCCATCGTGAATTTGCAACCGCCCTCCGGCATGAAGTCGGAAATCAGACCGCCCGGCCAATTGGTTCAACAACAACGCGGCGTTTTCTTTGCTGACCATCCAGGCTTCGGCGCCTGGGCTTTGGGTCTCAATCGGCTGCAAGGCGGAATAGATGGTTTCCCGCCAAGCCGGACTGCCGACAGTAATCAGATGAACATCCAGGATCTGCACTTGACCATGTGTATAAACGAAACGATCGACCATGGGTAGGATGACGTTGTGTATCTCCGGCGTATGGTACACCACCAGTTTCTCGCGCGTCGCGGACATGAACCCGAGCGGTTCACGGAACCACATGTCTTTTCCGGTTTGCCACAAGATCCAATCGACAACCGCTTGATGCGGCGCCTCGGAATTGACAATCTGTGAAGTGTAGGGCGTGAGATCATACTCTCGCCATACTTGACCGGCATCGGTGGGAAGTGCGCTGGCAGTTTTGGTGACTCGTGTAATCTGTGTCGGAGGAGTGTCTTGATGAGCTCCTGGTGCCGAGTTCGGGGTGCTGAATCGATCTTGACTCGAATGATCCGGGTGTTGAGTTTGCCCCAGGTTGACGCGAAAGCCTGGGCGCGAAAGCCCATCATCGGCGGCATGATGGTCTTGGCAAGATGCGGGCTGACCAGCCAGGACTGCCCCCCAAAATGCCAGCCCGATTAGTCCGCGACAGGTAATCCATCGCGTGTGGCGGAATTCGTCCCTGCGAGGTGGGTTCATCGGTCATCCTTGATCTAGTTAATTGCGTGACTCATCCTTCCACGATGGATTTGAAGAGTATAGGAAAATCTGGCGGGATACCTCAAGACGAGAAATCTGGACCGCAGGTCAGGAACCATGCAACATGCGGAAACTCGGGTCACCTGACAATCGCCAGCACGCTTTGAGATTTCCATTGCTATCACAACCAGATTCGCACAGAGGCAATTGTCATCGCTTGGAAAAACGGCAACCGTTCCCGACATTGCAGAACCATGATCCTCAATTGTTCGAAACTCCGGCTGGGTTTACCATCCTCCAAAGACGAACAATTGAGGACCATTGTTTTACAATCACGCTTTTCCGCCAGAGTCCGTGAACAATCAAAAGATAGGGTATTCTTGTCAGCCTGGAACAGGCCGACCTACGTGAAGCGTTTTTGCTGTCGTCAGCAGCGGCGATGGGGGTAAATGTGTGTAGAATCGAGTTGGAACAAGGCGCATTGAAAAGCATCGATCCGTTTTGCCTTGTTGTTGAATGGATTGGCATAGTTCGCTCATAGGTTGCCATGAACGAAATCGATCGACCTCAAATTCCGCGCCCGGAAATCGACGGTTTCGTGATTCAGGATGAAATTGGTCGCGGCGGGATGGGGGTCGTTTATCTTGCGCGACAAACCAAGCTGGATCGTTTGGTTGCCCTAAAAGTTTTGATTGCGGCGCACCATGCCAGTGCAGATCAATTGCAGCGGTTTCAAGATGAAGCCCGAAATCTTGGCGGACTTCAACATCCGGGAATCGTTCAGATTTTCGATGTCGGATCGTCTCACGGGCTCCCGTATTTGGCGATGGAGTACCTGTCAGCGGGTTCTTTGGCTCAGCGCATCGCACATGAGCCATTCAGTTATCGCCAGGCTGCAGAAATGGTCCGCGATTTGGCGCAGGCTGTCCACGCGGCACACGAGCGGGGAATTGTTCATCGAGACTTGAAACCGGCCAATATATTATTGACTCTTGAGGGCAAACCCAAGATTACTGACTTTGGAGTGGCGAAAAACCTGGCCTCTGCGGACAGTCTGACTCGAACCGGTGACGTGATGGGGACACCAGACTATATGGCGCCGGAACAGGCCGGGGGTGTTACCAAATCGATTTCTCCGCGCGTGGATGTTTATTCACTTGGCGCTATCCTGTACGAGCTGTTGACCGGTCGCCCACCATTTCGGGGATTTGACCCAGTTGAAACACTGATGGCGGTGCTGACGGAAGATCCGGTGATGGTGCGGCGGTTGGCTCCGCGCGTCCCACGCGACCTGGAAACAATTTGCCACAAGTGTTTGCAGAAAAACGGTTCACGGCGCTACTCTTCCGCGCAAGAATTGGCCTCTGATCTGGGTCGTTTTCTGGAAGGGCGCGCCATCACGGCGCGCCGGATTACAGCAGTCGGCAAAGCCTGGCGGTGGGCCCGGCGACGGCCGGCTTGGGCGACACTGATCTCGGTCGCATTGTTCTCGGTTATCTCCTTCATCGCATTCGCGACCTGGAAGAATCAACAGTTGTCCAGAGCATTGGGCGAGACGCGCGCAGCTCTCGATCGTTCATCCAGAAACTTTCGCGAGGCGATTGCCGCCGCCGCGCGCCGAATACAACGGCATGGCGATCCTCAGATCGACCCGTTGCGAGAAGAATTAGCATTTTTTGAAGCAATTCGTTCTACGCCTGACGACTCTTCTCTCACCACGCGGTGGGAAAAGGCGTTGGCTGCGAACTGGGCGGGAGCCATTTACGCACGAATGGGGGCTACGGCCCAGGCCGAGCAAGCTTTTCGAGAGTCGATCCGATGGTTCGAGTCGTTATTGGACGATATGACTGAACAACAGTCCCCAGTGGCCATCGACCTGGCTCAAACCGAAGGCCGTCTCAGCAATTTTTTAATTTCCGAAGGGCGGTTGGATGAAGCGCAACGTTGGCAACAACGTGCGATTGATCGTCTGGAACACGAGCAATTGCAACTGCCCATGGACGTGGAAATCCTTCGGGCGTTGGGTGCGGAGTACAACAACCTGGCGGTCATACACCGCAAACTTGGCGAGGATCCGGTACCCACATACCGACAATCGATGTCCATTCGCCGTTTGTTGATCGAAGCCTACCCAGCTGAATTGATTTATCAATACGATTTGGCGTTGTTGCAAGTCAACCTGGCAGCGCTACACATCAGTCAGGGACGATACGACGAAGCGGAAGCCTTGCTTGGCGAGTCCTTGATTTCTTTGGAGCATTTTGTGCAACATCGCGGTGCGGATGACGAAGCGCGCCGGACCTTGACCAGTTGCCAATTGAACCTGGCATTGGTGTATTCTCTCCAAGAACGTCACGGTGACAGTGACCAGGCTTATCGCTCGGCGATCGACCGGCTGCGCCAATGGCTTCAACACAATCCCCGGTCTGTGGAACTGCGGCTCTTGATGGTGGATGGACTCGACAATTGGTTTTTGCTCAAAGCTCGATTGGAAAAATGGCTGGACTTGAAAAACATGTTGACGGAAATACGCGATCTGCAGCTTGAGCTCGTGCGAGAATTCCCAGAGGAGCCCGCCTACCGAGCAGGATTAGAACGCACGTTAGAGCGTATGCAGTTTGTGGAAGAAGAGCTGCAGGAGATCGACCGTTCGCTGCCATGACTTTTGACCACCACTTAACCACAGGAACTTCCCTGGTGGCTAATGATCGGAACCGCAGTCTGTGAGAGCCCCACTGGTAGCCCAATCTTCCGCCAAAAAAGGTCGAACCAAGTCCCATAAACCGAGCTCGGCTAACTCCTCTTCCACGGCCATCGGGGTCGGTTGTTTCATGGTGTTGGCAGCCTCTTCGACTAATAACTGAGCGAATCTCAATCGCGCGCGGCGAAGCTGCTGACGCGCGGCGGCTGCATTCCATGGTTTACCCGTAACTGCCGAGAGCCGATCGGCTAGTTCGGTCGATTCTGCGTCCGGAAAGTCCGTTCGCAACTTCAAAATTGTGTGGTAGATGCAGCCCGGTTGCGAAGATTGAAATTGTTCAAGCGCCCTCATCGTCAGAGTTAACAAGGTGGACCGCCATGTATCGTCCACTTCGGTGCCTGAAGCGAAAGACCGAGACTGTGTTTGCGTGACGGCAGCGACCAGGTAGTCGAACGCCGTCGTGGGAGAAGTTCCTTCAGAGTCTTGCCCTGACATCAAGTCGCTTTGGGAGGTTTCGCGACGTTGCTTTTTGCTCCAATAGGTCCGGATCAGATTGCGGATGGCCGTTTTGAGAAAATGACGGAACTTCCCTTTGTTTGGGTCGGCATTGGCAAAATCACCTTGTAACATGCGGACCAGAATGTCCTGGGCGACCTCATCTGCATCCGCTTCATGCCTCAAAATGGCTCCCGTGTAGTCTCGAATCGCCAGGTTGTACTTGAGCAACAGTCGTCTTCGAGCATCCTGGGACTCCAGCGAAGCATCACGATGAGCAAGTCGCAATAACGACCATTGAGTGACAATGGCGTCTAAACGTCTTTCGTGGTCTGATTCATTCATCGAATGTGCCAAGTCGAATCGCTGTCAGTATCTTCTACTTGCGTTTTTACGCTAACAACATCGGAATGAACAGCCTAAACACCAACAATTACGCCCGCAACGATGGTGGCGGGCACAATTTCGACTTTGAACCTCCAAACCTGGCAGTGGGCAGACTAAGCCAACCGACGGCGGCGATATCCGCCAAGAACCGATCCGACGATCCCCATCAAGGCCTAACCACAACTGGGTTTGGGAATAGCCGAGGTTGAACAGTAGATCGTGCCATGCCAAACACGAGGCGAAATCAGACTTCCAGCCGTTGTTGCTTGTAAACAACGTGGTGATTGACGGAACCTGAGCCACAGTCGAGAAACAGACGGCGATCCATATCGCCCAAGACCGGACAATCATAAGATGTTCCTAACCACGCTGAAAAAACAAAAGTCCCGTACAAACCTCTTGCCTGTTCCCGATCAGCAGGAGTGACTCGTGGTACCCCCATGACACTCGTTGAGTCACTGGGTTATTTCAATCGTTGAGATTGGTTGTGTTGGAGACTTTTTAAAGATGGCCATTCCACATGGGGCTTGCAGGTCGTCAACTAATCGAAATACCCGGTTGAAGATTCAACCGGGTATCGCTTCACCATTTGGCGGATTAAATTCGACTCGTGTTGACTAACGGTGCAACATATTCATTTGAGTCCAGCCCGAACCTTGGTTAAGGTAATGTTGCCCCATCTGATCGATATACAGCTGTCCGTAGGGTGTTTGATACAGGCCAGCGCTGCTGGAATACGGCTGAGTATAAACGTGTCCCGAGTACGGGTCTTGGTAGTACCAGTTTCCGCGATTCGCGCCTTCACTGTAGCGTTGCCTCGAACCATCGATACGCGCTTGGTTTGCCCACCAGCCTGCATTGTAGCTGTCGTACCCTTGTTGCACCGTCCGATGAGCGTTTTGCAGTCCCTCGAATTGCTGGCGTTGCGCGTCCAGGCCGGCTTGGACGTTGGTTCCTCCCGCCGTCATGATCCAGTAATACACGTATTGTTCAAAGCTGATGGATGCCCCGGTGTAAGCCATGTACTGTTGCCATTCGGCTCGAAGTTGGGGGCCATATTGTTGGACCACCTGGTTCATCAGCTGTTGCTGCCCCATTTGATTCTGTTGCCACATGTGGCCCAGTTGTTGGTTGAACTGCGCATCTTGCTGCATATTCCATTGCGCCAGTGTGAACAAGTCTTGTCCATTTGCTGCCAAGGCTCCGGCGGCGATCACTGCAGCCGACACGTACGTTGTCAATAAAGCTTTCATGGTTTCACCCTTTCGAATTTTTTGGAGATCGGCCTCCACACCACCCGGCAGCCGAGCCACCCTGACTTAAGGGCAGCACAATGTTCTTCAACTGGGGCACTGACCTTACTGCGCGTGCAATGATTTGTGACACGCCAACCCAAAAATTCCGCACACTGGACATTTGTCCCGCAATTTTCACGCAAATTTCGCTCGATAGCACAGCGCAGAACCTGAACGCCAGGGATCAGGCCCGGATTTTTTTTCCGGGCTTGCGAGGCTCAAACCGTGAGCCAAACCAGGCTCTCGAATTGAAACTGAATTTTGTTTTTTCGCACACTTCTTGGGTTTTCGCCGGCGATATCTTTAACCATAATATCACTGCCCAAAAGTCGGCAACAGATTGAGTGAACAGAAGCGAGGAGGATTTGAAAATGGCGCGACGCAAACACCAAAACACCCAACAACGTCTCAGCTACGATTCGCTGGAATCGCGGCAACTCTTGGCGGGTGATTGGAGTGCCTCCGTTCCTTCTTCGCAGTTTTGGAAATTGACCGATTGGGAAACCGTGCAGACGATCCCCGGTGACAACTACATACGGGCTGAACGATTTTCTTTGTATCAATTGGAGATGAATGACATCCGGCCTCATTTGGCCCAAGCTCCTCTGGAGTTTACGCCTTCAGCTCGGACGCCGATGGTATTTGCAGTACCGACGCCCGAGGGTTCCCTCACGCGATTTGAAGTCGTCGAAGCCCCGATCATGCATCCGGCGCTGGCCGCAGAATTTCCAGACATTCGAACCTACCGAGGGCAAGGCATTGATGACCCCGCGGCCACAATTCGTCTGGATGTGACGTTGCAAGGTTTCCATGCACAAGTGCTCTCACCTCATGGGAGTTACTACGTCGATCCGTATTACCATCTCAATGACTCGGTTTACATGAGTTACTACAAGCAGGACCTGGTGGCCAAAAATGCCAATCCACACGGGGATCAGGATTGTGGATGCTGCGGGTGTGGCTGTGCTGCTTGCCAGTTGTTTGTCATGGACGACCCCGTGTCCTATCATGTGCGGCCGCTGTTCTCGATGTCAGCTCCGCCGTCGGGCGATCAGCTGTTTGTCTATCGATTGGCAGTGGGCGCCACTGGTGAATACACACAATTCCACGGTGGGACCGTAGCGGCAGGAATGTCCGCGATCGTCACCGCTGTAAACCGCGTGACTGGCGTGTACGAAATCGACCTGACGATTCGAATGGAGCTAGTCCCGAACAACAGCTCCGTGGTGTACACCAATCCTAACACTGACCCCTACACCAACAACAATGGCAGCACGATGCTGAACCAGAACCAATCGGTGATGGACAGTATCATCGGTTCGGCGAACTACGATATTGGCCACGTGTTCAGCACGGGGGGTGGCGGCGTGGCTTTTTTGGGTGTGGTCGGTGTTAATGGTCACAAGGCCAAAGGCGTGACGGGACAGAATCAACCCATTGGCGATCCGTTCTATATCGACTATGTGGCCCACGAAATGGGGCACCAGTTCGGAGCAAATCACTCGTTCAATGGAACGGGGGGAAGTTGCACCAGCGGCAGCCGCAATGCTGCCACGGCTTATGAGCCGGGAAGCGGTTCCACGATCATGGCGTACGCCGGCATTTGCGGTAACAACAACTTGCAGATCAACTCGGATCCCTATTTTCACTTCATCAGTGTTGAGGAAATCCGCAACTATGTTTCCTCCGGGCCGGGCTTCACCTCTGCTCAGAAATTCAATACCGGCAATTCCATTCCCAACGTGAATGCGGGTCCAAATTACGTGATTCCCGATCAGACGCCGTTCTTTCTGACAGCGGTCGGTTCGGATGCGGATGCCGGCGACGTGTTGACATACGCTTGGGAACAG
This sequence comes from Pirellulaceae bacterium, assembly GCA_035327685.1. Taxonomy (GTDB): domain Bacteria; phylum Planctomycetota; class Planctomycetia; order Pirellulales; family Pirellulaceae; genus BJ22. Next base: position 13,896 of record DAOLCX010000004.1, read on the forward strand.
CGCGACCTGGGTCCCCAACAAACCGTAGGTGCCGCCGACAATGGTTCGAGCCCTCTATTTCGTTCCTGGAATCCCACAACCAACCCCGTGCGATATTTCCCTCGACTGTCGGATGTTTTGAACAATACGACAGTGATCGGTGAGAAATATGCACAAACTAACCGCAACTTGAATTTCCGTGTCACGGTGCGGGACAATCGATCCGGCGGTGGCGGAGTGAACAGTGATGACATGACGGTTACGGTCGTGGACAGCGGCACAGGGTTCCGGATCACCAGTCAGAATACCGCAACAAATTGGCAAGGAAACAGCTCTCAGGTTGTCACCTGGAACGTTTCGGGAACCGCAGGGGGAGCCATCAATACCCCGTTTGTGGACATTTTG
>DAOLCX010000005.1:0-14240 GCA_035327685.1 Pirellulaceae bacterium
TGGGAGGCCGGACGACGATTGAGGCGCATTGCCCACTGGCAGCGCTGTTTGGATGCTCCAACGCCATGCGCAGTTTGAGTCAGGGGCGGGCGGGGAGCACGATCGAGCCACTCGGTTATGAACCGGCACCGGCAGATGTCGCGGCCGCCTTCACGATTTGAGTAACCGTTCACCGCATGGTAGAACCAATGTCCTCAATGGTTCTAACCCCTGGCTGCGGCCTGCCGCTATTGAGCAGTGAACCATGGAGAACCATCTCTCCAAGTGCGGCTTTGCCCCCAATTCCGTCAACGGTGGATGATCTGACCCCCGTCTGCGCCATGCTGTCCGGCCCAAGAAACAGGTCTTCCCGTGCGATTGCATTGACCTTGCGGCAAGGGTTGCTAAAATCGCCGTACAGTGCCCATCCGGTTGGTGCTGACAGGCGATGAGGGGCGGATGTAACCGTTCACGGCTCGACTGTAATTTTGTGACAAACGTAGAGAACGTTGCTGGGCGTTAGCTCCGGTTCGGGCGTTCAGAATCGCGAAAACCGGGGTTAACGCCCTGTGGATGATCGGGCCGTGAGATTTTACGCGGCGGAAAAATAAACAAGGAACACAAGCGATGGCCTTTGAATTTACTGACCAGAATTTTGACGATGAAGTGCGAAACGCATCGGGTGTGGTGGTAGTTGATTTTTGGGCGGAATGGTGTCCGCCCTGTCGTCAATTGGCGCCGATTATCGAGCAATTGGCTCACGATAATCCTGACGTCAAAATTGGGAAGATGAATGTGGACCAAAACCAATCGGTGCCATTGGAGTTTGGCATTTCGAACATTCCGACGATCATATTTTTTAAAGATGGTCGGGTGGTGGAAACCAAAGTCGGCGCGTTTCCCAAGAGTACGCTGCAAGGCATTATTGACCAGCACGTCGCGGCCTGACCGTGTGATTGATCCATCGGCGACCCGAAGGTTCCCGGCCCAAGGCGCGGGGAAACCACGCAAAAATGGGGAAGGAGTGCGGGTTTTTCCCGTTTTTTCGGTACCCATTCCTTTGCCCATGCCTTAGAATTGGCCACAGGTTGAACCCTCTTAAAAACCGTTAATTTGGGAACCTGGACCCAGGTTGAGGCGTCCAAGCGAGTGAACCGCATGAGTGCTCCGCATGACGATCAGCGGCTAATTGCCGAAACGTTGGCAGGCGACTGCCAGGCGTTTGGCAGGCTGGTTGCCAAGTATCAGGACCGCTTATTGGGCAGCATGTGTGCTATGGTTCGCAACGAGTCCGACGCTCAGGACATAGTTCAAGATGCGTTGGTGATGGCGTTTCGCAAATTGCACTTATTTTCAGGTCGCAGTTCGTTTTATACCTGGCTATTTCAAGTCGCCCGAAACGTAGCAATCAGCAAGTTGCGAAGCCAGAAGCGCACGGTGTCGCTTGATGGGTCCCCGCACGATTCGGCAAACGGTGGCCCCATGACGGTCGAAGATCGCGGACCATCGCCGGAAGACCATTTGCGTCGAGAAGAGGACGTCGAGTTGTTGCGCGCAGCCTTGTGTCGTTTGTCCGAGGAATTTCGCGCCATTTTAGTATTGCGCGAAATGGATGACATGGACTATGAGCAAATTGCCGAGGTGTTGGAAATACCAGTCGGGACTGTGCGCAGTCGATTGCATCGTGCCCGCGCTCAGTTGCGCGTTGAATTGGAGTCGTTGATGAAGGCCGCCGAGCGATAAATTCACAAGAATGTTTGGTTATTGACGATTGGGACCTAAGATGTCCAAGATAAATTGGGACGAGCTGATCAGCGCCTACCTCGACGGTGAGTTACTGGAGAGTGAGCGCGTCCAGGTCGAAGAATTATTGGCCAACGACGAGAATGCGCGACAGACCTTAGAGTCCTTTGCCGCTCAAAGGAAGATGTTCCAACAATTTCCGCGCGTCATGTTCAGTGCGGAAGCCCGTCAACGCGTGTTGGCGGAAGTCACCCAATACGCCGCCCGACGGCAACGTCCTCAATCGGCGCAGGCCTCGGCAGGCATCTCAGATGGGGCAACGCATCGTTTGCACAGTCGGAATCGTTGGGCGCATATCAATTGGCGCCCGGCTACACTGTTTGCCGTCTCATTGGCCTCTTTGTTGATGGTTGGGTTCATTTGGTTAAGAAATCGCGACGGCATTCGCGATCCATTGGCCCACGGTCCGCACACAACGCTGGAGGACCGCTCCGAACATGAGGGTGGCGTTCGACCACCGACGCTGCATTCCAGGTCGGAGTCGAACGAAATGGGACGTGCAGGCGATTTCGCTAATCGCGACGGGGATATGAACGAAGCCAACATGGAAATGGACGACGGTCAGCCTCGAAGTCTTGCAGGTACCGACGCTCCTGGCTTTCTTGGCAGGGGTATTGATGCAGGACCGGGAAGTGGCTCCGAAAGCGAGGGCGGAGGGGAGATGTCTGGTCGCGGAAGTGATGTGGCGACCATCGCTCAAGGCGGCTTGGGTGGAGTCGGCGGCTTGGGTGTTGGAAACCAGGGCTTGTTGGCTGGCGATAGGTTGGCGGTTGATTCAGGCCAACGCTTGGATGCGGCCATGCACGATCCGCACGCAAAGTTGGGAGGCGTGGACTCATTGGCATGGAACGAAGTCGCACAAGCAGAACAAGCATCGCCAGAGTCGGAAACGGTCAGCGTGGATCAGATGTGTATTGTGGTTGTTCCCGATGATCCTGAGCAGGTTGCCCGCTTGATCAAAATGTTGCTGAATAACGGCTTATCAGGAGACGGCGTATCGCTGGATGGACTGAGCAGTGGCCAGGTTGAAGTCGTGTTAGTTCACGCGTCACCAGCCGTCATGGCGAAGAAAATCAGCCGCATCGCCGAGGTTACCGAGGTGGTATTCATCGATACACTTAAGCCAATTGAAAACGTGGCTGAGATGGCTCACGGAGTAGTACCCACCATTCGCCGTGATGCGCATCGAATTCTGTTGGCTCAGGTCTTTAACAACGTGACTCAGGGCCAAAATCCGCATGGGCGTTTTCGTCAGCATGCAGTTGGAGGACGGGGTGAATCTTCCGAATTGGGCGCGATTGAGGGGCGTGAAGGCACCATATCTGACGGCGTAGTGTCGATGGGCCGCGCCCAAGTCGCAGGCAAACCCGATTCACAGCCGACCCACCCGTTTAATATTGCGGGTGAGCAAGCGAGTGATGCGGCCGATGAGTTGGACTTGAACAATTGGCTGAATTCGCTGGAACAGCAAGGCCAGTCTTTGTACTTCGTAGGACCCGGCCATCGCGGGCAAACGGCAGAGATTCAAAAACGTTTGGTTTTTGGTCAAATACCGCCTGCGGAAGAATCGCTAGAACGGGAAGATAGCGCGCGGCGAAACATCGAACAACAGGCGGACGTTGACGAATTGAGTTCGGTTCCGCAAGAAAATGGCCGGTATCTGATACTGTTCGGTCGCGATTTGCCGCTTGAAAAATATCTTCAGCGACAACAACCCCGGCCCGATCAACCAGCAACTGGTGACCGATAACATCATCGGTGCCGAATCCGACATCTCTTCTTGATCGATGTGGTCCCATCGAACTACACTGTTACCTTGGGTCACAGCAAGTTGTGGAGCACGCACCGATACTCGCATGAACACAAAAACCAAAACAGCCATTTCTCCCACGCGGGCGGAAAACTACCCACTCTGGTATCAGGAAGTCATCAAAGCGTCGGAGTTGGCTGAAATCTCGCCAGTCCGCGGCTGCATGGTCATCAAACCGTGGGGCTGGGGCATTTGGGAGAACATGCAGCGTGTGCTGGATCGGATGTTCAAAGAAACCGGCCACGAGAACGCTTATTTTCCGCTGTTTATCCCGATGAGTTTCTTGGAGAAGGAAGCCCAACATGTGGAGGGGTTCGCTAAGGAATGCGCCGTGGTTACGCATCATCGTCTGGAGCAAGGGCCGGATGGAAAGCTGATCCCGGCGGGCCCTCTGGAGGAACCTCTGGTGGTGCGACCAACCAGCGAAACAATCATTGGCGCTATGTTCGCCAAATGGATTCAGTCGTATCGCGATTTGCCGCTCAAAATCAACCAATGGGCCAACGTGGTCCGTTGGGAATTGCGACCGCGCTTGTTTTTGAGAACTGCCGAGTTTTTGTGGCAAGAAGGGCATACCGTGCATGCCACGGCGGACGAAGCCTGGGACGAAACCCGCTTGATGTTGGATATCTATGCGAAGTTCGTCGAAGACTACCTGGCGATTCCTGTGATCAAAGGCGAGAAATCGGCGGGCGAGCGATTTCCTGGGGCGGATGCGACATTGACCATCGAGGCGATGATGCAAGACCGCAAGGCCCTGCAAGCTGGTACTTCGCATTTTCTCGGCCAGAATTTCTCGAAGGCTCAAGAAATAAAATTCCAGGACCAAACTGGGCATGAGGCATTTGCCTGGACGACCTCGTGGGGCGTAAGCACGCGGTTGGTTGGCGCGTTGGTCATGGCGCACAGCGACGACGATGGACTGGTCCTTCCGCCGCGCGTGGCGCCCAAACATGTGGTCATCCTTCCAATTTATCGGAATGATGCCGAACGTAGCGAGGTGTTGGATTACTGTTCGCGTTTGCAGCGAATGTTGGCGACAGCGCAATTCAGTGGGATTCCGATCCAGGTAGCCATCGACGACCGCGATTTGCGAGGCGGCGAGAAAAAGTGGTATCAGGTCAAACGCGGCGTGCCCATCCGTGTCGAAGTCGGACCTCGCGATGTGGCTGGCGGCTCGGTTGTCGCAACTCGGCGCGATCACGGTCAGGCCAACAGTCTCCCAGTGGAGGAGTTCGTGACCGTGTTGCCGGGCTGGCTGGACGAGATGCAGCAACAGCTTTTCAATCGGGCTCTGGAGTTTCGGCGGCAGCATTCGCGCGAGTTCCAGGACCTGCAAGAGTTCAAAGACTTCTTTACTCCGCAGCAGTCAGATAGCGAGGAACCCGAAATCCATGGTGGGTTCGCGATGGCTCATTTCGCTGATGCGCCAGAGGTCACGGAATTGTTGAAGACGATGAAGGTCACGGTGCGCTGCATTCCTCTAGATCAAGTGCGGCAACCGGGACGGTGCTTGTTTACTGGGCGGGAAACCGAAACGCGCGGCGTGTTTGCCAAGGCCTACTGAGTTTTGGATGAACATTCTTGTATTTGAAGATGCCGAAGTCACACGGCTGTACCCGATCACTACCGGGCGGCCAGCGTTTGCGACGCTTTGCGCATCAATGCGTTTGATCGACTGGTTGCGTCTGCATCGGTCAAACCTGGTCCCCATCGTGAGACCGCATTTGCGCAATTTGGTGACCGCGGATTTCAGCGATTTGGCTTCCGAAATGGATTATCGCCACGCCATGACCTTGGTAGTTAACGCGCGCATGGTGCCGTCGGCTTCGAATATGGAACGGCTGCGCGCGTTCATGGACGGTGGCACCATCGGGCATGTCAATTGTGGACAGTCGATCGCGGCCGCCTGGCTGCCTACTGAAATGCTGAAAGAGCTTAAGGGATTCTCAGTGGGTTCGAAGACCGTACAGATGATCGAGGCTCAAGCCCGATCGACTCCGGAGACGAGCATCTCGCTGGAGTTGTTCGACTATCCTCACGATTTCATTCGAGCCAATGAAGTCGCATTTGCTGAGAATATTCACTGGAGGTTGCAGGGTGGCGAGTACCGGACGATCGCGGATGGTGTGTATGCCAAAGGTGAAGTCTCGATCAGTGATTTTGTGGTGACGAATACGGAACGCGGCCCGATTGTGATGGAAGACGATGTGGCCATCGGTCCTTTTTGTTATCTGCGGGGCCCTTTGCACATCGGCGCCCATGCGCGGATTAACGAACATGCCGCTATAAAAGATTGTGTTTCCTTGGGGCACACTACCAAAATTGGCGGTGAGGTCGAATGTTCCGTAATCGACTCCTATACCAACAAACAACACCACGGATTTCTGGGGCACAGTTACCTGGGGAGTTGGATCAACTTAGGGGCCGGGACATGCAATAGCGACCTCAAGAATACGTACGGCAAGGTCAAAATGGAATACGGGCACCAGCAGGTGAGCACGGATTTGCAGTTTGTCGGTTGCATCATCGGCGACTATGCCAAGACGGCCATTAACACCAGTATTTTTACCGGCAAAGTGATCGGCGTGTGCAGCATGATCTACGGGTTTGTTACCACCAATGTCCCCAGTTTTGTGAATTATGCGCGATCGTTTGGACAAGTAACCGAGTCGCCACCGCAAGTTTTGGAGGCGACTCAGTTACGGATGTTTCTGCGACGCAATGTACAGCAACGGCCTGTCGATATCCAACTATTACACGATATGTTCGAGCTGACGCGACACGATCGGCAGATTTCCAACGAACGGTTGATGCTGTAGTTTTCTAGATAACCTGGAAAAAAACTCCCTACTCCGTTTTCCGGCGCATCAAGTTCCCGAACTTGATGGAACCATACACGATCACACCGCTCGTGATCGTGATTACTGTAGGGACGATTTGTCGGGGGCGATCCATGGCGCTCAATGTCGCCAGGGTCATCGTGGCCACTATAAAGACCGCAGCGATGGCCAACCACACCCATGACTGACGATGTTCTAAGGATCGATTGAAGTGCAAAATAAACAAACTGCCGACCGTGGCTGCTGCGGACAGCGACAATGTGAGTCCCAAATAAGGCAACAGATTTTCTAAACGGGAATAAAACAATACGATCAAACAAGCCAGCAGCGATTGCAGCCATATTGCGGATATCGGTGTTTGCCTGGCGGATTGTGGCATGAACGCCATGTATCGTGGCAGAACACCGTCGTTGGCCATCTGAGCGTACACGCGCGGACCGGCAATGATCATCGATGAGACGGAACTGATCATACCCAAACTGATCACGACATTCACCAGCCAGGCCAACGTCGGACCTCCGATCGCAATGGCAGCAATGCGCGCTACGGGTTCTTCACCGGCTATCGCTTTCGGCTCTGCGGCATACAGGAAAACGATGTTTAAACTCAGATAGAGGAGTGTGACAACCGCTGTGGCAACCCACATCGCGCGGGGCACCCAGATTTTAGGATGGCGCGCTTCACCGGCCACATAGACCGCAGCATTAAACCCACTGTAAGACAGCGAAATCCACACTAATGCCGTTCCGAACGCCAGCCAGGAGAAGGGGCGCCCTTCATCTTCCATCGTCCAGCCCGACCACGCACCCTCTCGAAACGCCCACCCAGAGTAAATCAAGAACCCCAGCAGTAGGGTCAACTTGATGACTACTACCACGTTCTGCGACACAATTCCGTGCAGTTTGATGAACGAGTGTATCAGGCCAAAGGCGACGATGGTCGCCATCGCGACACTTCCGGAAGGAAGCCAGAGGGGCCTGATATCTTGCGGGACCGCATAAATTTCAAATGTCAATGCGGCCAGTGCAATCGCACCGGTGAAGCCGGCAATCAGCGAAATCCATCCTGCCAGGAACCCAGCCAAGGGATGAACTGCCCGACTCAAAAACAAGTATTCGCCCCCCGATTGGGATATCGAGCGGGCCAAGCGTCCGTAACTCAAGGCGCCGGCCATGGCCACTAAGCCACCAACCAACCAGGCCCACATCACCGTTTGGCGGCTTCCCAAGCCGGCGAGAGAATAGCCACTGGTTGTGAAAACACCAGCTCCCACCATGTTGGCGACGACCAAAGCCACCAGGGACGCCAGTCCAAAAGAACCGCGCGCGGCAGATTGAGTCGAGTTCAGTTCATCTGGTTGCATGGTGAGATTATCGCCCCCTCCTGAGTTCTTGCAATCACTGGCAAACGGCAACGACAAACCTACCTTGCTTGCTGTAAAACACAATACTGCGGTTTTTGAACAAGTGGGTGTTTGCGATCCATTCACTCGCTGGCGCGTCGGGCTTGTGTGACAGACCAATTGTTTCGTACACAAGCTGTGCGAACTGCTGGGCAGCGGCTAGCTCCGCTCCGGTTGAAAATCCTGCGAATCTCGTCATCATGGCAGGCATGAGGGTACAGGCTGGCGTGGCGTTGTGGAAAGGACAAAAAAGAAAAGTGAGGAGGACCTGTGGCTAGAGTGATTTCAAGACCGGCAATTATTGAAGCGGCAGGCAACAAACCCAAACGCATCGAAGAATATATCGGTCGTGTCAATTCGGATTCGCAGGAGATCAGTATCGCCAGAATGATCAGTCCTGCCGGTTGGGTTGAGCCTGGCCAGACCCCTGAGTTTGATGAGTACACCGTGGTATTGCGCGGGGTATTGCACGTCGAATTGGCTGACCGGACAGAGCAGGTCAGCGCTGGGCAAGCGATAGTGGTATCACGCGGTGAATGGGTTAGGTATAGCACGCCGGGGAGCGAGGGGGCCGAATACCTGGCCGTTTGCGTTCCGGCGTTTGCGCCATCCATCGTGCATCGGGACGCCTGACTTTCAAAGCGGTGCCGGGAGACCTTTTTGGGTCGCGCATGTTCCAAGTACGGGGCTCGGCTATCCTCCGGCCCTGTACCCATTCGCGACCAGATTCGATTCCTCACATCCTCGCGGAATTACCTGTAACCATCCGCCTCGACTGGTTTAATGTATTCACAGAAGCCAAAATAAGGCGGTAAGATGGCAGACACGGGTCTGAAAGAAACCGACTTGGCTTTGTCCGTACCACTTGGAAACAGGAGAATTGTGTGCAATGAAACGGTGTCCGAAGTGCCAGAAGCCATTATCTGCCGACGCGCCTTCGGGAATCTGCCCGGCCTGTTTAATGGGTATGGTCAGGCCCGAGCCCATTGGGCCTCCCAATGCACCTACCCTGCCTCAAGCGGAGCGAGGACTGGAACTTCCTCCGCCAGCCGACCAAATTGCTCGACATTTTCCGCAATTACGAGACATTGAGTTCATTGGCCAAGGTGGCATGGGAGCGGTCTATAAAGCGAACCAGCCCAATTTGGACCGCGCCGTGGCGATCAAAATCCTGTCCCCGCGGTTTGCCATGGACCCATCATTTGCTGAGCGTTTTTCGCGCGAAGCGCGGACGTTAGCCCGGCTGACGCATCAAAACATCATCAACGTGTACGATTTTGGCCAGCAGGGGGATTTGTACTACTTGGTCATGGAGTATGTCGATGGTGTCAACTTGCGCGAAGCGATGCGCGCCGGGGCGATGACGCCCGCGCAGGCGCTGGCCATCGTGCCTCAGGTCTGCGAGGCGCTGCAGTACGCGCATGACGAAGGCATCATCCATCGCGACATCAAACCTGAGAATATCCTGATTGACCGGAAGGGACGAGTGAAAATCGCAGACTTTGGATTGGCGAAAATGGTCGAGGCAGGCGTCGATCAAGCCTGGACATTGACCGGTTCGCGGCAAGTTTTGGGTACGTTGAACTACATGGCTCCCGAACAAATCGAACAGCCCTCCAAGGTCGATCACCGGGCGGACATTTATTCATTGGGAGTCGTATTGTATGAACTGTTAACGGGCGAACTGCCGTTGGGTCGCTTTCCGCTTCCCAGCGAGAGAGGAAAATCGCCTGCCGATCTCGACCATGTGGTGCTGCGGACTTTGGAAAAAGAACCCGACCGTCGTTATCAACGGGCCAGCGAGGTCCGGACTGCTGTGGAATCGGCATGGGCTGCGGTACGGCCCACGACCGCTGCACAGGCTGGAGGGTTGGCGCCACCAGCCGCGCCCGCATTCGAATATCGGCCGGGTCCCGACGTCCAACGCAGTCCGCGCGTGGCATTCTCGGTTGTCGAGCCGCATTTGAACCTGATGATCACCCATGGCGTGATGCGCATCAACAAAGGCAACTTGGAAATCGACTACTCGGCCAAGGAAAACATCTTCAAGTCCATGCAATTGAAGAGTGGCCAGCATGTCATCCCGCTGCGCGACGTACTATCCATGACACTGAAAAAGGGCTGGTTTTCCTCCAAGTTGGAAATGGGTTTAGACCGCCCATTGGCGTTGTCGGGAATCCCCAACAAGGAATCGGGCAAATTTGCGCTGAAAATCGAGTTGAGCGACCATGTCGAAGCCTGGCGGTTGGTCAATGCGGTGCGGGAAGCGAATGGCCAACCCCTGATGACGCTGGAAAGCACCGGTTATGTCGAGCGCAAGAATTGGGGGCCAGAGCGGAATACGGTGTCGCGTCAACTGCGGTGGCCCGCGCTGGGGTTGATCACCAGTGGCGTGATGGACTTGCTCTGCATTCCCTTGGTGATCTTGGCGATGGCGCTGTTTGTTCGCGATGTTGAATTTCGAGAGGCTCTCCCTTTTTCCAGCAGCGTCTCGATGACCAATAACGCTAATGCGGACGCATTCGATCCAGCGGATTTCAATCAGGCTGTGGAGCAAGGCATTGACCTGGCATCAACGGAACCTCCCACATTGAGTGTTGAAGACGAAGGGGCCATTGCTGCGACTCAATCGGAGGTGCGGTCGGCACCGCGGGGACCAACGTTTGCCAAGGCATTGAAGGTCTCAATGGTCCTAGCTGCTATGGCTTGGGGTTCGCTGGGTGTGGTGTTAGTATTGGCCGGGATGCGGATGTTTTCGTTAATCAACCGACCATTTTGTTTTGTCGCGTCGGTTCTGGCCTGCGTGCCGCTGCACCCGGGGTTTGTGATCGGCGGCCCGTTTGGAATATGGGGTTTGATTGTGTTATCGCGGACCGATGTGTCAGTGGAATTCCGACAATGATCATCGACGGGTGCGTTGTTCGGATTAAGAGCCTATCCTAAAACCTGGGTTTCCGCGTTGGCCAAGGGTTCACTCGCTTGCGCTTCGGGCTTGCAGTTTAGTTTCTGGGATAGGCATGACATGATAGGGTTGACCCAATTAGCCGTTGCGCGTTAGCCCCGGTATCTGCCGCCGAAACCGCGGCGTAACCGTTCAGGGTATAAAGGGCCAAGCCTGGTTCTTGTGCGTTCCGCAAGTCGTCTTGTTATAGATCGAAACCCTGTGAGTGTAGAAGATCGATTCGTCCAATGTAACGTGTCTTGTCGAACGACTTGCTCCACGCCCGCTACATTTCGTGAGCGGTGACACCGTGGCTAACGCCGTTCGGCTGAACCCAAAATCAAATGGAAACCAAGCACTAGTTCCTGTGTTGTTTATTAACCCACACGGGCTTGTTCTTCCATGCGTTGGATATATTGACGAAGTCGTTCGTTTTCGTCAGTGACACCTTTTAAGGCCAACAAGTTTTCGACCCGTTTGACCAACTCGATTTTTTGAACTGGTTTAGACAAGAAGTCATTCGTGCCGGCGTTCACGGCGCGCTCGATGTCGCCCAGCTCATTGAGTGCGGTGACCATCAAGATCATAATCCCGCGCAACGCGGGATCCGATTTGATTTGTTGACAAACTTCAAAGCCGCTCATCTTCGGCATCATGACATCCAGCAAGACCAAGTCCGGGCGAAACTCGCGCACTTTGTCCAGGGTTTCACGGCCATCTCGGGCGAATTCCAATTCGCAGTCCATTTCGGCCAGGAATGCCTCCATCAATTCGCAATTGGCCTGATTGTCATCAGCCACCAAGATGCGGTTTATTCGGCTCGATTCCACAGTTGTTGACTCCATCGCTACTTGACTCTTTCCGCGCCGATCAATCCGGTGACTCAAAATCGTCGTTGAACGCTTGTAACATGCGGCGTCCGCGATAAACCATATAGGCCCACTGACCCGTCATTTCGGGATCGGCATCAGCAGCAAACCAGGTAACGCGGTATTCGTCCAACATGATAAACCCGCGTTCACCCGCTAAACAGGCGGCTCCCACCAGGATCCATTCACCCATCATGGATCCGGCAAACAGCCATTGCACATCTTCGAATTCGCATCCCGCCAACAGACGTTCGCGTTGGGTAATCAACTGCGGGTATTGTGCGCGGAACTCGGCCAAACTGACTTCATAAATATCGTCGTGCACAGCTTGCCAGCCCGCAAAGGCTGCCAACACGTCTTCCAGGCTCATCGCGCCAATGTCGCGTTCAAAGGCATGTACCATGGGTCCCACGATGCCGATGTTACTGGTCGCATCGGGGCCAGTTCCGTAGTAATAGCGAAACAGATAAACGCCGACTGGATGTTCAAAGCTGGGCCAGTTCAATTCGCGGAACTCAACCAGTTCCATGCGGCTGGGGGCCAAACCCACTCGTTGAGGATCGGCCAGCCACAACGCTAATCGGCTTTCGGCTATCGCCAGATCAGAGCGCTGCTGTTCTGGAACACAATGCAAAATCTCCAGCTCTTCGGCATAAGCCAATACTTGCAGGCGCATGACCGGTTCCGAGGCCAATTCGATCAACCGCTGCCGTCCAAGTTCAACGTCCAACCGCGCCAGCGCTGCGGCGGCCTCGCATTGAATACGGCGGTGGCGCAGTTGCATCGCTTGCGCAATGGCCTCGGCACTGGCCAGTTCATGACTCATGGCCAGCGTGTCACACAATGACACAACGAGAGCTATCGAGTCTGACACAACCAACTGCAAATGCGCTGGGTTGGCGGCATACGGCGATTCGCCTTGTTCGATCTCGTGCAGGCGCTGGACGACCTGCTCCAATAGCGAAGTCAATCGCACCGCATGCGCGGCAGCCGGATGTTCTTCCAAAACGCCTCGCCGTACGTGAAAGTTAATCAAATCGAGGGTTGCGGCTGCCGTTTGAGAATGCCGCATCGCATCGTCGACTAGACGAGTATAAAACCAGCGAGGCAAATTAAACCGGTTGACCAACGGCCCAAACGCTGCCACCAGGCCGACGCGGTGTTTAGGTGGCGCTTCGCGGACCAAATCCAACCAGGCTTCCAGCGCGGCGTCGCTGCCGATTTGAGCCAGCCATCCTAACCACAAGTTGCGCAAATTGGTTTCTGAACGAGAGTGAACATACAAGGTGCCAATCGACGACACGATCCACGATTGGGGGCCAGCCACCGCCACTTGCCGTTCGACGAGGACTGGTAGGACCCGTTCCAGATTGGATTCGATGCGAGGTTCGGCCAGTTTTTCTCCCGCGGCCGCCAAACCCTCGATCAGTCCCCGATATTCTTCATCGCTTAACTCCCGCACCCAGCCACGCCACTGCTGCCAAGTGGATCGGTCCAGCTCAGGGTCCAGAATTGCGTCCAGTAATTCCATTGTTTTCATGTGCCGCCCGTACCACCTATGGCCGCTTTGCGCTTTACTCCCTATCGTGATATGATAAAGCAAATTATGGAAAGTGTGAGTCGTTAGTGTCTGAAAAAGCAATCATTACCCGCCAATCTCTGGATTTTGCCAACTTGGGGCTCTCGGAGGGTATGCTGACCACGTTGGCAGAGATCGGTTATTCGAAACCGACGCCGATTCAAGGTGCGCTGATTCCGTTGGCGTTGAAGAAGTTGGACTTGTTGGGTCAGGCCAGGACCGGAACTGGAAAAACTGCGGCCTTCGGGATCCCGATCTTGGAGATGATTGATCCTGACCGAAGGGCGCCGCAAGCATTGATTCTTACCCCCACACGCGAGTTGGCGGTTCAGGTGACTGCGGAACTAAACCGATTGCGTGGCACGCGCCCGATTTCGATCGTTTGCCTGTATGGCGGCAAACCGATGAAAAGCCAGATTCACCAACTGCATCGCGGCGTACAGATTGTAGTGGGGACTCCTGGGCGGGTCATCGACCACTTGGAGCGGAAGACATTACAGGTGGGGCAACTGCATTGTGTCATCTTGGATGAAGCCGACCGTATGTTGGACATCGGTTTCCGTCCGGACATCGAGCGAATCCTGAGATATTGCCCGCGGCAACGGCAAACGATGTTGCTGAGTGCCACCATTCCCATTTCGATTCTGGAAATTGCCAAGCGGTACATGTCCGACCCGAAATTGATCAGTCTCTCGGCTAACAAAATTGCTTCGGAGACGATTGATCAATATTATTTGCGAACGCCTGAAGAATTGAAGTTTGATGTGTTGGTCCGGTTGTTACAGCGCGAGCAACCTCAACAGGCAATCATTTTTTGCCGCACCAAATTGGGGACAGAGCGCCTCTATCGAAAACTCCTCAAATTGAAACTCCTCTCGGGATTGGGAACCATTCATGGCGATCTGGGGCAATCGGCACGAGATCAGATCATGCAAGCCTTTCGGGATGGAAAAGTTAATTACCTGGTGGCTACCGATGTCGTAGGACGCGGTATCGACGTCAGTAGCATTTCAC
>DAOLCX010000006.1:0-14207 GCA_035327685.1 Pirellulaceae bacterium
CCAAACACGTCCTAACAAGCGGCCAAAATTCACCGCCATGATGTCGTTGACTTGTGCTTTCATCTCCAATACCGAGTCTCTTAAGATCCCGGTATAGTGGCCAACCGCGATCACTCGTTCAAAGTGCAAATTGGCCGTGCGACACCGATGACATCGAAGGTCGCCACGGACCCCTTGCGGGCGGGATGTGTGGCAATACGGACAACGCCACGTCAAATCGCCAATCATCTGTGTTTCACACGACTCGCATATCCACAACCAATCACCGGCGGCGCGACCGGTCAGGCTCTCCGCCGCATGATCGCTGTGGCAGATGACGCATGCATCTGGAAACACGGCGCGAATGGCGTCATTGACTAACCCTGAAATGTGTGAAGCTAACATGTTGAAAGCGGGAATTTGGTTTGTGAGTTGCGCGAAGATGAACATCGCGCGGAACAATAACCTGGATTATTGCACAAACTCGCCTTCATGTATCGAGAGGTCTTCTGTTATAACGTTTGCTTATGATTCGCTGCTCGTAATGGCAGTTTTGCAATAAACCATGACCGTAATTGATCGATACGTATTCTGGCTGTTTTCCAAGGTTTTCTTGGTTTGTTTTGCGAGTATTGCTGGCTTGTTTGTGATCATTCACTTGTTCACAAACTTTGACGAATTGCTTCGCATTCCAGACCGGTCCAGCGAACTCCCCGCACTGCTAGCTGCATTCTATGGGCCGCGCCTGTTGGATTTCTTTGACCGCTCTTCGAGTTACTTGACGCTGATCGCAGCGAGTTTCGCACTGGCCATGATGCAGCGCAGACGCGAATTGATTGCGATCGAAAGTGCGGGAATCTGCCGACAACGGATGATGCGACCGATTTTTTTCGCCGCCATCTTCGTGGGGGCCTTGGCGGTCTGGAACCGCGAACACTGGATCCCTCAAAACCGAGATTTCTTAGTGCGCACTGTCCAAACCTGGCGAGACGACCAACAAAAACTGTCCTACTTTCAAAAAGACCATTACACAGGTTTGCATATCAAGGGAAATACGCTCGACATGAATTCTCAGTCCGTCGAAAACCCTACGGTGCAGATTCCTTTGCATGTGAGTCGATCGGTCAACCGACTTTCAGCGCGGTCCGGAACGTTTCAGACGGCAACAGACCAACATCCAGCGGGGCTTCGTCTGCACGGCCTGGATGATTCCGTACAAACTGCCGACAGTGGCGATCTGACCGACGGCCAACAAACCATCGTTTTTTTTTCGGGTCACAATCCGTGGCTTCAAGCCGATGAGTGCTTTGTGGTGACCCGCTTGACGGCTGAGGACCTGGCATTTGGCGAACGGCTGTCCCAATTCGCGAGCTTGCAGGAGTTGATCCAGGGTTCAAACCGACCGACGCAATGGTATAGCCGCAGCGCGCGAATCGCCATTCATAACCGGCTGGTACGGCCTGTTTTCGATCTTGTCGTATTGATACTGGCGCTTCCCCTGGTATTGAGTCAGGCCGAAAATCAGTTGTGGCGCGCCGTTGCGCTGGCGATCGTCACTATAGTCGGTTGCCAAGGCTTGGTCTATCTGGCCACGACATTGGGAACCTTGGGGTGGATTCCGTCAGCAGCTTTTGCAGCCTGGTTCCCATTGTTTGTCATGTTACCTTTGACTCCGTGGACTTTGCGCCTGATGCGCACGTAACTCAACGCATAATTTTGGTGCTCAACTCCCATGTCTTTGCCCACCATGCATACGATCGCGGCGTATCGCTTTGTCCCTTTGGACAATCTGGGCGATAGACGGGCTGCGTTGCTGGACAAGTGCCGCTCGTTGGAACTCAAAGGGACCATTTTGATTGCTTCTGAAGGGATCAACTTGTTTCTGGCCGGTGAAGTCGCCCAAGTTCGCAGCTTTGTTGAGTGGCTGACGGCAGAGCCCGAGTTCACGGACCTTCCTGTCAAATACAATCCCTGCGACTACCAGCCTTTCAATCGTTTGTTGGTTCGGGTGAAAAAGGAGATTATCCCGCTGGGCATGCCCGAAATTCGCCCCGATCGCGAAACGAGTCCGAAAATCTCGCCCAGCGAATTGAAGTCTTGGCTCGATGAGCGCCGCGATGTGTTACTGTTGGATGTGCGAAATGATTATGAGATTGACGTCGGGACTTTTGCCGGAGCACAGCCTGCGGGAATTGGCCACTTCCGAGACTTTCCGCAAGCGGTAGCCCAGTTTCCTGAGCAATGGAGAGAACGCCCCATCGTAATGTTTTGCACCGGCGGAATCCGCTGTGAAAAGGCTGGCCCGGTCATGCAGCAGGCTGGTTTCCGGCATATTTGGCAACTGGACGGTGGGATTCTGAAGTACTTCGAGGATTGCGGCGGTGAGCACTATCGCGGAGATTGTTTTGTTTTCGACCAGCGGGTAGCGGTGAGGCCCAATCTGCATGAAGCTCCATCTGAAGTCTGCTTTCATTGTCGGGCTGTCCTGTCAGCAGACGATTTGCAGCGCCCCGAATATCGGCCTCCGCACACCTGCCACCATTGCTTTCAGTCACCCGAACAAACCATGCAAGCCCGGCTTGGACGCCGCGAACAGCAACTGCGTGCCGCGGTGACGCCGTTACCCGGCAGCATTCCCTACGACAATTTTCGACCATTACATGTCCCAGCAGCATTGGACGCTCTGCCTGTGAGTGAGGTGTTGCTTAAGCTCGTTGGTCATTGGGGCGCCGAATATTGGAAAGCGGAATTAGCGGCCGGTCATGTGCTCTATCAAGGCCGGGCTTTAATGGGACATGAAATCGCCCGGGCCGGATGGCGGATCGAGCATCGTCTCCCTCAAACGCGAGAGCCTGATGTCTCCACGGACATCCGGTTGGTCTATGAAGATCAGTGGCTGGTGATCGTGGACAAACCATCTCCATTGCCCGTACACCCCTGTGGCCGGTTCAATCGCAATTCTCTGTCCTATTTTTTGAACCAAGTCTATCGGCCAGAGGTTCTTCGGCCAGCGCATCGACTCGACGCGGACACCACAGGGCTGCTAGTCTTCTCGCGCACCCGCCATTTTGCTCGGCAACTTCAACCGATGTTCGAGCGCAATGAAGTTCTCAAACATTATTTGGCACAAGTGCTAGGTCATCCCAAGCCAGACCAATTCGTTTGCGACCTGCCCCTCAGCAGTCGGCCCAACGCGCAGGGGCAGCGTCAAGCCGTCGATGTGGGTTTGCCATCAATCACGAATTTTCGCGTTTTGAGCCGCCTCGAGAATGGTACGGCTTTGCTGGAATGCCAACCACAGACGGGTCGCACCAATCAGATTCGCATTCATCTTGCCGAATTGGGCCATCCGATTGTCGGAGACCGGTGGTACGGCCCTTGCCATCATTTGAGAGCAATGCACGAACCGACACGCGATGTCAAAGAGGTAGCTTCCCACGAATCTGCGGCCAATTCGGAAGCGGCTCCTTCGCGCCTGATGCTGCACGCCAGTCGCTTAGCATTCCGTCACCCGTTTACCAAGAAATGGGTGGAATTTCAGTCCGATCGAAAGATACTTTGGATGGAAGGGGCCTTGGACGAACCGTAACCGCTCACGCTCCGAATGGCCTCGACAGTCCGCCCGACTTATTGCCCCGCACATGAACATTTACCTGCACCGGTTGTGTCAACTATGCCGGCTCTGACGAGGGCTGATAATTTGTATTCATTTTTCGGTTCCGGCAATCGATAACTGTTGGAGGAGATTCACCTGCCTGGAATCAGGGCAAGTGAAAAATTCAGGCTAATGGATTGGCCGCATCGCAAGATTCGATCGGAGCCAAATCCATGCAAGGGTACACAGCAGCCGTGATTTTAGTGATTGATGTCGATCCAGTTTCATTAGCCACCCTTCGTGGTGTGCTGGAATCGCAACGCTATTCAGTATTGGCGACAGGACAATTATCTGAAGCCCTGTCGCTGGCGCGAGCCAATAGCCTTGATTTGATCATTTCCGATGTCAACCTGCGCGGCGTTGACGGATTGGATGTTGTCGAGCAGATTCGCAGTTTGCCGGAATCCTCGGATGTCCCCATGTTATTCTTGTCTTCGGCTCAGGTTTCCGATGTGGCATACCGCAGCGTCGGGCAAAGTTCGGCGTATTTCGTCAAGAAGCCGGCTTCTGCTGAGTTGCTGTTGGATCTGGTTGAAAAATCACTGTGGATGCCGCACCTGATCCGTTCCCAAATGCACCGTCCTCATCTCCCCATTTCGACGATGGGGCCATTTGGACAACAAGTTTCCATGGTTCCACAACCGTTGCTCGATTAATTGGCATTCAAAATACGAATGCTGATTGTCGATCTCAGTCTCAGTCTCAGTGCCTAGCGCTTTGTTCCAACTAGATGTCTGGGTTGATCGAACTAGCCGTTGGGTGTTAGCTTCGGTGTTTCCTGCCGAATTCGTGGCTAACGCCTTTCGGCTAGTCCTAAATGCAAATAACAACAACGCACTAGGAATAAGCAATCCCGCAATTGCGCATGCAGGCGAGGACATCGTTGCGCACCTCATTGCGCATGTGGCTGCTCAAGTAATTGCGCAGGCCGTGGCGCACGTACTTGCTCAGGCGTGAGCGGCTATTCCACCGGCTGGGAATTAGGGCCGGGGGCGATATAGGCCGACGCCAGCTTTGCCGTCACCATTCCAGTCGCCAACGACTGGAAGCTCTTGGGCGCTTCCGAAGACAAAGGACAGGTCATCGTCGTCAATTTGGTAGTTGTAATTGGAGTCAATAATCCACGTCCCGTTGCGATAAACACCAATTTGGTCGATTCCATCCCCATTAAAATCGCCAACAATCGGGATATCTCCGGCTTGTCCAAACTGGGCGACGATATCGCGGTAGTCGTAAATCCCGTCACCGTTCACATCCAGCCGCCACTGAACGCCGTCAAAAGCGCCAATGGAGTGAATTCCATTGCCGTTCCAATCTCCTACAACGGGTATGATGCGACCATTCTCAATTCCAAAAACGTGGTCGATCAAATCAGCGCGCTCTTTGCCGTGCGCTGTCAATTTCATATATCGCGCACCCTGAGCTCCCTCAACCACAGCCGGTGGCACATTCTTGGGGCGCGTAAATGCCTGATTGTCCGGGTTAGGTAACCCTGGTTCGCGCGCGATCGCTTCCCAGTCTCCTGTCCAGATTGGCCCAAAAATCCCGACATCGTCCTTGCCATCGCCATCCCAGTCGCCAATCACAGGTTGATCGCGGAAGTCTCCGAGTTGGACCAGCAAGTCATCCTGGTCCCAGACACCGTTTCCATTGATGTCAATGAAGAAGTACCCCTCCTTAAAGACAGCGATTTCGTATTTCCCATCCCCAGTGAAATCGCCGGCCAAAGGAGTCGCATCGACAGGGCCAAACCTGGCAGTATCGGCCAACATCTTGGCGTTCCCATTCACAATGTTTGCGAACACCCAGCTCGCCTCGTGCATATCGAAGCGGGTCCAATCATTTTGCATCATGTGCGAGGCCTGCAACCACAGGGCGCGTGAGGAGCCGCCGTCTTCGACACTGCGCGGAGCGCCGCCATTGATAACGCTCAAGTGCCACGTATGCGGATCCGAGTTGCCAGCAACTCGAAAACTGGCCGATCGATTGATCAATCCTGAACCATTGATTGGCAACGCCCCTGCCAATCCGCCGTAGAATGCCAAAGGTGGCGAAGGCGGAATGGGATTGGGAATCCGCGGTGGAGTGATTGGCGGTGTCAACGGATTAATCGGCGGCGGATTCGGCGGATCTACTGGTGGCGTTACCAATTCAGCACGAACTTCGGTGAAGTTGTTTTGAATGGAAATCCCCCCCGCATTCACTCGAATGTTCACGATGGAATCCATGACCTGACTGACACTAAACGTTTGAAGCACCGCAGCCGGGGCCACCATCGCTTGCGACACGGAATTGAACGTGAAGCCGGTGGTCGAACCGACCATATCGTTGGCGTCGATATAGCCGGTCGGCTGTTCTTGCAGCACGATATAATTCCCGGCCGGCAACCCCTCAAATCGATACTCACCGTTCGCGTCGGTGAGTACCCAGAGCGGAGTATTTGGATCACTTCCCAGGTGGCTATAATGGCCAGGAAGAACGTCCGCAAGTGTCACTGGGCGCGGCTCAATGTTGCCGCTGGTCGGATCAATGAAGAAGTAAAGTTGCATCCGGACCCCTGCCAGCGGTTGATCAATTCCAGCCTGGAAAATTCCATCGCGTTGGCTGCGGTACTCGGCGGGCAGGTTTCCATCCGAAGTTTGAAACGCTGGGCCATCTTCCCAAACGCGGCCCGCGATTGTCGCTGGCAACGCTTCCTGAAAATCGTATTGAACCAGACGTTGGCCAGAGAATATGACAATGTTACTCAACAGATTCGTCGTCGAAGCATTGCCGGGGCCCGCGTTGCCATTTTCGTAGCGTCCCGTGGTTTGCCCAGCCGTAAAGTAGCCTTCCGGCTGAATTTGCCGGACGCTATATGTACCAGGCAACAGATTGTTGAACTCATAGGCGCCGTGCTGGTCCGTAGTCGTGGTCGCCACCATACGCCCTTGGCCATCCAGTAACTGCAGCGTTACGCCGCTGATGGGCCGATCTCCACGAGATGTATCCAGTACTTGATTGCCGTCCGCGTCGTAATAGACGAACCCACTCAGACGTGCCAACCTGAGTTCACCGAAGTTGAATTCGACAGCCGCCTGGCCACCCAACATTTGGATGTTGCGGAAATAGTCGTTGCCGCCGATCTCGCCAACCGTAACACCGCCAACTGTTCCTAGGGTGTCTTTGCCATCGACAAAGTTCGTGGGTTGCACTTGCCGCAATTGATAGGTGCCTGCCATCAAATCGGTGAAACAATATCGACCTTCCGCATTGGTCGTTGTCTGAGCGATCAGTTGCCCCTGAGCGTCGAAGAGCCGGATCACGACATTGGCGATTCCCTCTTCTCCAGGACCGCGAATTCCATCGTTATTCCTGTCATGATAGACGTAGCCACAGATCTGGGTAGGAACATGTTCGCAGAAGTTGTAGTTGACTCCCTGATCTCCACTAGTCAATGTCACCAGGAACTGATTGGACGACGTTTGGCCGCGAGCCACACCGTTGACTGTGCCAACGTGGACGCCGCCATCTAATAAACCTGCCGGTTGATCCTGAACCACTCGATAGGTACCGGGCAACATGCCTTCAAACACATAGCGCCCCAACGCATCGGTTTGGGTTACCGCTATCTGATTCCCTTGTAGATCGAGCAACCGCAAAGTGACTCCAGACAGGTAATAGTCTCCGACTTCGGGATTGTACGTGCAATTCCCATCAACATTGGCGTGCACTGTTCCAGAAATCGAGACCGGTCGAACCTCGAAGAAGTCGTAGTTCACGCCGTGGAGTCCACCTAATGAAATGTGGATATTGTTCAATACATTGGGTTGTCCGGTTCCGTCGTTTCCAACCGATCCCGTGGCCGTTCCATTGACGGTTCCGGGGACAGCTCCGACACTCAAGAATCCCGCCGGCTGGGCCTGCACGATGCGGTAGGTCCCGGGAGTCAAATTGAGGTCGAGGCCGAACTCGTAAAACCCTGACGCGTCTGTTGTCCGTTGGGCGACATTTTCAAATTGCGATTGCGCCGCATTCCACCGCTGCAGAGTCAGCAACACTCCGCCAATGCCAGACTCCCCCGCATCCAACTGCAAATTCATGTTGAGGTCATGATAGACATTCCCCGAAATGCTAATCGGTTTTGGAACCAATTCGTAAGACGCAATGGCGGCGGCGGATCGATTGCCCATCCCGTCAAAATTATCTGACCATAACTGCAACGTCTGCCCCGCTGCAGTTCCGCCAGCCAGCAGTAAATTGTCGTACCAGTCGTAGAACATGCCACTGGTTTGATGCTGCGTGAAATTCTCAATCGCGGCGGTCGCGGTAATGGTATGGTTCACAAACTGGTAATGGGGATCGGCGAATGTGGCGGGGAAAAGGTTGGCTTCAAATTTGACCCCCGGCGCGATCTCATCAAACCTCAACGATTCAGCTTCATCGACATCGATCCAAAATACGAACCGATCACCCGCATTAAAGTTGCGGAGATTGACCGTCAAAGACAACCCATCGCTGGAGATGATCACCGACTCGATATCATCCGCCGTAATCCCGAAACTGCTGGCTGCATCAAACTGGAATGCATGCCACGAACCGGCGCCGGGAATGCTGGGTGAGGCATGAAATATGATATCTCCGCGCGAAACAACGCCATTTCCATCCTGGTCTCCGTTGATCGTAAAGGAAGTCAGTTGCGTGGTACTCGAGCCGCCTTGGAAGGTGACTTCAAAACGATCCGGTCCGGTATCATGGCCGACATCCATTTCGTGGTAGGTCACACCGACCACGACCGGATTGACCGAAAGGACTTGCCGCGATTCCAACGTCTCAAAATGGCAGCGTCGCTGGGTGGAACTCTGGAGGTCGCGGCGGCGCGTTGATACAGACAAACCACCAAACCATTCGGAAACCCGTTGCCATAATCCCATCGTCGATCCTCCCTGAACTCAATCAATCCTCGCGGTCAGCTCCGCCGACCGCCAATCACCGGCAATCGCCAACAACTACTTCTACCTTAGTTGCTGGCTCCACCCGGCGGCCTGGTCCAACTGGCGAAGGTCAAGCTGCACCTGTGTTTGGCGCCGCCAAATCCGCACTTGTGTATCAAAACTCCCCGAAACAAGTGTGCCCCCCTGGAAATCGAGACAGGATACGGTCCCTGTATGACCTTGGAGGAGACTCGTCGTTTGCTTGTGGGCAATATCCCAGATGCTGACCTGGTTGTCCGCGCCAGCCGTGGCCATCGTCTGATGGTCAATCCAGATGGCGGCAAATTGTTTGGACGATAATCGCTTTTCCAGGATGACTTGTTCGGGATCGTCTTGGCGAAATACCCGCACTTTTTGATCTTCGCCGCAACTGACAATCAAGCCTTGGCTGTTCACAGACAAACAGCGAACTCGTTTGGCATGCGCTGCCACATCCCACAACAGGCGACCGCTGGCCCAATCAACCGCCCGGATGACTCCTGAGCGACCACCACTTACAACCGTCGCACCTTCGTCTGCAAAACAAAGGGCGTGCATATCCGAACAGGGCAACTCGTAATGATTGATCAATTGTCTTTTGGCAACATCATAAACTCGCAACATGGCATCAAACCCGACTGCCGCCAGTACACGACCGTGCGGCGCAAAGCTCACGTCGGCAATCGCCTGTTTGTGTGCGGCTAACAATGCGGGAGCGCTCCAGGTCGATGTGTCCCACAAAAGTATTTGGCGGTCATTCCCCGCTGTTGCCAAAGTCTTGCCGTCGGGCGAGTATCTGGCGGTGCGGACCCAGTCGCGATGCCGGGCCAAACTGGTAACTAACCTGGCCGAAGGCAATTCGAAAATACTGACGCAGTGATCATCGCCTACCGTGGCCAATTGATTTCCACCGGGCTGCAGAGCAACACCTGTGACCACGGGTGCATACAATCCAGGAGCGCATGCCACTGTTTGGAGAGTTTCGCACGACCAATCCGATCGGTTTGTGGACGCCCAGCCATTTCTTGTCCCCAGGACACACATGGCGGCAGTCGCGCCAAGGAACTCGCGACGTTGAATCATCGATATGTCATCCTTGCCTGCAGTTTTCCGACGGCTGGCGGTCCGTTAACATCCTTATTATCGGAAAAGTCACCGCGCGTTCCACATCCGAATTCTGTTTTGCGAAACGACGCTAGCCGGTCACTGTGATATCGGCGTCCGCCCCCGCCAATCCGCAAATCCGCATCGATAAGTTGCCCTGCGTAAAGCGTAGCGATATTTAGGCTGATAAAATTAAACCAAAACACTCATCGCTCGCCCGGGACCGTGTTTCGAACCCATTTTCCAGTTTGGAGTCTGCGAAAAACAGCGATTTCCTTAGGGGATTCCGTCGCCACTGTTGGTCGGAACTTGCGTTGGATCAAATTCCGACAATTGAGGCGAGCGGCAAATGAGTTTTTACGAGCAGATTAATTTCTACCGGTCGCCTTACCGCGGTCGCTAGCACGCGTTTAGAAATACCATTCTGCTTCGGTTTGCAAACGGCACCATTCGCGGTGTTCGGCGATAAAAAAGTGTTCGTTCAGCATCATCGTCTGCAATAACAAGACGATGGAGTTCGCGCTCGTCATAGGCATCGGAAGCGCGTCCTGCCTGGGCGCATCCGTGAAATTGGTCAGGGCATCGATCGAGTGCTTCAAGGCCCGAGATTTGGAACGAAACAAGTTGCGACTGCGTGGAAACTCGAAGGCGCTCACCCAGGCCCGGATCCCGAATCCTATCACGGGAAACAATGCGGCCAAACCAACCAACGTAATCTCCCACACATGGAGAGCGCTATGCGCGCCATCCTGTTGGCCAGGCCCGGCCGCGACCATGGCTGCAGGCAAGTGCCCCCAGGCCCCACCCAAATCAGCTTTTTCCCCTGGTTTGCCCACGGTGGCGATTAGACTCAACGCCCCGTGGCCAATCACACACACCACACTGATCGCAAACAGAACCAAGGACACCTTGTATCGGTGACTCCAGGAACTCAAATCCGCTTTGTGCGATTGGACATCGAAGTAATGACGCTGAAATTCGAGTCGCTTGATTCGATAGTAATCGGCCAACGCCGATGCTTCGTCCGAATTCACGGCACATTGGGGATCACCGACGCCTTCGATCACCGCTTCATCTTCACCAGCTTTTGCCCACTCCTCCGCATCGTGATCCGACAAATTCGCCAAATCCGCCATTTCATTTCTCACAAATCTGCACCATTCGTCCCAGTCACACCACAACTCGTGCCAGCCCAACGCGGCAAACTTCAACGATTGCAATCGTTCCGCAATCTGGCGAGCCGTGAGCCAGCCATGGTGGAAACCAGCTGTCAATCCGCTGATGACTGCTACGGCCGCTAGCAACACCGCCGCCAATTCAACCACAGTTAAATACGTGGCGATCTGAGGAAAGAAATGTGAAATGACCAGAATCACGATGGCCATCGACACGGCAGCGACGCCAGGCCAAATGGCCAACTGCGTCATGCGCTTATGTTTTGCCTGTTGACTCAAAGCTTGTTCATCAAATGCTTTCCATTGCGGCCTCAATTCTGATTGCAAGAATTCCAGTGCTCGTTTGACCGTGGGAAACGAATCGAGTTCGACACGTGCCAATTCCGGACCGTCGTCCATGTCGAACGTGCCGCGGCGCGCGTGGTCCTTGATCATCGAAATGTCTGACAGTTCTTTTGCCAGGTGCTTTCGCCAATCTGAGCCGCATTCACTTTTGCTCTTTGCTATTCCCTTGCCCATGACTTGCCCCCTGAGACCTGACACTCGCCGGAACTGACCAGTTGTTATTAGCCCAAATGTCGATGTGAATGGTGCGATGACTTGTTTTAAGGCAACCGTTCACAGAATTGTAGAACCGTGGTCCTCAATTGTTCGAGTTTGTTGGCATAGTACTCCCCAAATCGTCGGTATTGCCATTACCCAGGGAAAATCATAAAACAGAACGCGCTAGATATCAAACAGACCATGCACTTCGGACGCCCGAACGGGCAAACTCTTGTCGAAACGATGAACGAAATTGAATTAGTCAATCCGGGTGGGGTTCTGGTATCAGCCATCGAGCGGCAACTCTTTCGAGCGCGCAAAAACAAGCCTTTGTGGGCCCGGCTGGTCAACGAAACACGTGAGATTCATTCCCTGGAGGGGACCCAAACCATTCAACCCGGAAACTACGAATGCCGAGGCATCCAAGGTGAAGTCTGGCCGCAATCGCCAGCTTCGCTGTTGGGAACGTATGCTGCTTCCGGTGTAATAGACGAAAATGGTTGGGAGCGATTTGATCCCAAGCCCGATGCTCCAGAGGTGGACGCGACATCCATCGATCGGCCTTTCCAAGTCATTGCCAAATGGGGAAAACTCACCGGCAAGGCCGGCGATTATGTGGTCCGCAGCACGCGCGACCTTGCCGATATCTGGATCGTCGATCGGCACATCTTTGAGGCTAGTTACGTTCGCTGTTGATCAAGTTGCCTTTTCGCCGCCGATGCGGGCGCAGGTTATCTACCTAGTCCAAAACCGGGGCTTCCGCGTTGGCCAAGGGTTCACTCGCTTGCACTTCGGGTTTTCAATTTAGGTTCTGGGATGGGCACTAATGCAAATCGTCTAATACGATGTCGGGATGATTGCGCAAAAAGGCCAGTATGATCTCGATCTGATCCAGGTCTTTGACCCATTCATGGTTTCCCAAGTGATCCCAATCGACAAACGCAAAACGACGTTTGTTTTCTGGAATCGCCCTTTTTCCAAACGCCCAGCCGGCCATCAGTCGTTCTGCCAGGTACCGGTTATGCTCCATCTTCGCCAGTAACAACCTGGACGATTCATCAAGTGTGACGGGGGACGCCGCAGGTTGAGCACGATTGATGCGGGGAACCAGACGTTTGCCAATCGCCGCCAGCTTAACGTTTAAATGCGCAGCGGCCCACAAGTTCGATTGGCGCTCCCATGGACGCAAAGATTGTAATCGAGTGCGCGGGATATCGAATTCGCTTGCGGTTACTCCTGTACCGCCCTGCGATCCTTGAGCTTGTTGATTTTCCATCTTGCGACGCCAGGCTTTAACGGCATACGAATGAGCAATTTCTTCAGCCAGAGGACAGGAAATGTCGTTGGTCAAATCCTCCAATCGGCATGACTCGTAACAATCACCGAAAAGAACCAGATCTGCGTTTAATCGGGAACGAGACACTAATCGCGTCAACATTCGCCGTTCCGGCACGTACCCAAAAACCGTAATGGCGTGATCTCGATGGCTGTAGGCAAGGCCACCTTGGCTGGTCCGACTCTTGATCCGATCGTCGATTTCGTCCCTCAGTTCGATGGCTTCCGAGCAATTGATATCGTCCGTAGATCGACAGACGAACACGAACGTTCGCACGCCTGGAGACAGCGACAAGTGAATGAGAGGTTGGATAAACTCATCGCTGGTCAAACTACCCGGCAATTCCACTAACCCACCATTGGCGACGAACGCTACGCCGCAATCTGACTCGTGAGGATTGGCAGTATCCGCAACATGGACGCCCCATCTCCAGTCGTCCATCTCTGGCGGCGGCATCCAAGGATCAATGCTCACATGACCATCCGGCGCGCTCCGAGGTCTCTGGTCTGTGCATTGCATCACAGTCTGCGACAACAGGCGAGGATACGATTTCTGAAACGCCGCCACTGCTTCTGCTTCGTGAGGCGCATAGACGATTGTCATCCGTGGACGCACCAGATTCTCAAAATGAGCCAGGTGTGCCAATGTCACCGCTAAGTGTTGCCCCGCTTGCCCCATCCCCACAATCACGAAGTGAGCAACTTCGTACGGTGCAATTCCTGCATTTGCAATAGCCTCGGCTTGCGATGTCAGCTCAGCATCTTTCGCTCTCGGTTCGGCCAGAAGCTGGGTATTTTCGCGAGCCGGTTGCTTGGTCGGCCGCAAAGGAATCAAATGCTCTTCGATCATCTTGCGAATGGATTGATCGACCAGATTAAACGATCGGGCCACGACGGTTTCATGCTGGACATTGCCCTGGCAATCCGCAACATGTTGTTCCACCGCCAACTGCAACACTGCATCCAACTCTTGATTGTTGAGATGAACCGAGATCCGAGGAGTCGACACGGCTCCAAAATCTCGGCGCTCTCCTGTTGTTTGCTGGATAACCTTCTTGTTTGGCACATCGCCGCGGATCAACTTTAACAGGTCCGCTGCCCCTTCCAAATTGACTTCATCCGCACCCGTAAGAAAAAACACATGTTGAGCCCGTTCCGCGCGGATGTTACGCAGCAAACGCTCGTCCACGGCACTGCCAGGCACAATGATGGCTCCCAAATCGCGGGCGGTCGAAATGTGGATATTGTCGGGTCGCGACTCGACCACAATCACCTTAGGTGGACGTCTCCAACCTCGCTCGCTCCACCGTTTTTGGTCCAGCAGGTCCTGAACCAACTGCGAACCAATCCGGCCCAGGCCGCAAATGACGAAGTGATTTTTGTTGCGGCGGTGGAGCCAGCGGGGAATTTAATCTTCCAATAACAACTGCAACCCCCAAAGGGCGACTAACCCGAACGGCGCCC
>DAOLCX010000007.1:0-13863 GCA_035327685.1 Pirellulaceae bacterium
CATCAACAGATTTATTCGCTCGTGGATTCGCGGAACATCGCAACGAACATACTACGCGGCACGCCATTCGGTGGTTGACCACTCGTTAGTTTAACAGATTTTGACTTGCTCCGTCCCGGCACCCTGAAAATGCAGGCCGGGGGCTTTTGACAATCCGCGTCAGAACTTGCACAATGCTGGGTTGATAGCTGCCATGCGTTCCTTTGGGGATCGCCTGCAGACGTCTTTGGATGTTGAGTTTCCTGGTTTTTGAGAGAGGATGAAGATGACCATCACACGCATCGGTTCGAACGAAAAGTATGCCGCCAATTGGGCGTCAGCCTTCGGCAAAAAGAAAACAAGCAAAGCGACGGCAAGTGCCAAAGCCCCCAAAAGCAAAAAGCCGGGCAAGAAAAACGCCCCTGCAAAAAAGCCAATGGCTAAGAAAAAGTAGGCCCACACTCGCTCAGGCTCCACCGATCTGATTTCCATCATTTAAACTGACTGCGAGGAACGCGTTTGATTGATTTTAGAGATTTGTTCCAGCGAAGTTTAGATTACCGTGACTTTCTGCAACGGTTCGCGTCTCCCGCCGACATGAATCGATGGAAAAACAGTTTTGAACAGATCGTGTTGACGGCCGAGCAACAGCAACTGCTGGCACGTTTTAAACGGCGAATGTATGTGCTGTGTATGGCCGGTACCTGGTGTGGAGATTGTGTGAGGCAGTGCCCGATCATGGAATACTTCGCGCAAACCAGTCCGCAGATTTCCCTCCGGTTTTTCGACCGCGACGCTGAACGAGAAGCCGCCGGCGAATGGACGATCTGTGGAGCCCCCCGCGTACCGCAAGTGGTCTTTCTCAGCGAGGATTTTGAGTTTGTCGCCCGGTTTGGAGATCGGACGCTGACCCAATACCGACAAATGGAGATGAAACTCACCGGCGCTACCTGTGCGAGTGGCTTAGTGATTCCCGGCGACCCGATACAGTTGTCAACCATTGCGGAATGGCTGGCGGAATTCGAGCGTGCCCAATTGATCCTGCGAACTTCTCCAAAACTGCGCCAACGCCATGGCGACTGAATCCCTGATGATGTTGAAATGAGACCCAGGGCCCCCGGATTTCCGCTTGATTTACTCTCCGAAGTCGTGCGACAATAGAGGAGTTGGAGCATCAGGCATGAATGAAGTCACATCACATGAAACTGCGGCAGGCGCGGTGAATCGCAAGAAGCGGGGAGTACCCGAAGGAAAGTGGATACAATGCCCCGGTTGTAAACGGGCCATTTTCCGCAAGGAAATGGAAAAACGTCTAAACGTTTGCCCCGAATGCGATTTCCATCTATACGTATCGGCGAAACAACGCATTGAACAAGTCCTGGACGAAGGGACTTTTGAAGAATGGGACGCCGATTTAATGCCGCTGGACCCTCTCGGTTTCAATGATAGCCGCCCCTATCCAGATCGGTTGGCCGCAGAGCAGAGGAAAACCGGTTTGCGGGAAGCCATTGTGACGGGGAGCGGGATGATTCGAGCCCGGCGCGTTGCGTTTGGCGTGACCGACTCGGCTTTTATTATGGGAAGCATGGGGTCGGTGGTCGGGGAACGCCTGACGCGGTTAATCGAACGAGCGACGGCTCTGCGTTTGCCGCTGATTGTAGTGAGCGGCTCCGGTGGAGGCGCCCGCATGCATGAAGGGATTCTGTCGCTGATGCAAATGGCCAAGGTTTCCGCAGCACTCGCGCGGCACGATTCGGCAAGACAACTGTTCATTTCGGTCCTGACCAATCCCACCATGGGAGGTGTGGCGGCCAGCTTTGCCTCGCTGGGTGATGTCATCTTTGCAGAACCCCGGGCGCTGATTGGTTTTGCTGGTCCCCGCACCATTAAAGCGACGATTCGCATTGAACTTCCGGACGGGTTCCAAACCAGTGAGTTTCTGCTCAAACACGGTTTTGTCGATCGCATCGTCACGCGCGATCGATTAAAAGCCGAAATCGCCCGCACCATCGACTATTGCGGCAAATAGAACATATGGGTTGGCTCGACTCGCTCCGCACTATTTTTCGCAGTAAGGCCAAATCGACTGGCTTATTGGATGTTTCCGCACGATTTGTGTTGGACCGCCATGCCTATACCGGGACCATGTCGCGATTCCACGTCGCGCGTGAAATCGCCACCGGAAAAACCTATGGAATCAAGCTGCTCGATCCGGAAAAACTCGCGCTGTTCCGCGATCGCTTTAAGGGCCTGAAAAGACCCGAGGAGGGCGAAATCGGGATGAAAATCGATCATCCACGCGTGGCCAGGACGTTCGAATACGGTAAAACGACAACGGGCATCGAGTATATTTTGATGGAGTACATCGACGGGCCCGGCATGAATCTTCTCGTTCGCGATCAGGACGAACGGATGGTTGCCAATCGCTTGGCCTTGATTCGCCAAATGGCCGAGGCTGTCCAAGCAGTCCATGACGCGGGATTTATTCATCGCGATGTCTGTCCGCGAAATTTTATTTGTCACCATGACTTGCAGTGGCTGAAACTCATTGACTTTGGACTGTCGGTCCCCAACGAGCCACCATTTCGATTGCCCGGAAACCGAACGGGGACACCTCAATATATGGCCCCTGAGATCATTCGCCGCCGCGCAACAGATCAACGAGTCGATATCTTCGCGTTCGGTGTGACGGTTTATCGGATGTTGACTTTTGAGCATCCATGGGGGACCACCCAAACTACCGGGTTGGCTGCACTGGCCCACGACCAGCGACCGGCCGCCGATATCTTCAAATACCGTCCAGACCTTCATCCCAAAATCGCCCGTGCTGTACACCGCTGCCTGGAGATACAACCCGAAGAACGAATGGAATCTTGCAAAGCATTCCTGCGCCTCATCGCTGGCCTTCCCGGCGAGCAGGCCTGACTCGGAATTGGTTTGCTTCCAGGAGACTCTACCGACTGAATCGGCAGTCATCTTCAGGTTGTTCAAGTTTCAACGGCGAGAAACTGCTCGCTTCTTGACCTGACAACGACTCTCAACTCCGTCATGCAGAACGACGGTTGTCGGGTTTTTCCAGCAGGAGTACGGTTTGGTCGATACCGTGGTGGTGAGGGAGGACACATCGAATGTCAAAAAAACGGCCCCACCTATCTCGGAGATAATCCGTGTGATGGAACACTAATCCTCGATAAGGTCCATGGGGCGTGCGCCGGAACACAGTTCGTCCGGGCGGCAATGGCCGATGGAGAAAACTGGCGACCTCCGGGGGCTGTTGCTCAATCAAAATGCGACGGCGGTCGGAGCTAGCCGATTTGCGAATATTTTCCCAGGTCGATTCGGTTTGAAACGTCAAATACAACAGGCCTCCCGGGCGGGTAATTCGGTACAACTCGGCGATCCATGCCGTTTCAAAAGTGTCGAGATGAGTAAACACTGAAAAAGCGCAGGTCAAATCGATCTGATTGTCACCGATGGGCACGTGCGGAAGGACAGGCATGTGAAAGCAACGGATGTCTCGCCGCAAATGCTCCAAAACCCAGCGCACGTGGCGGTAGTTGATATCGCAAGCCCACAATTCGATGTGGGGCCATTGGCACGCAAAATGCCGCAGCACGCGACCGCTGGCACAACCCAACTCCAATAGATTTGTCGGCACGAACTCCGTTTGTTGCAAGGCGTGCCTCACGCGCAAAAAGTCGTGCAGGCCACTGATCCAGAATCCGATATCGCTGTCCGTAACATAGCCCTCGCGGTCGTTTGAACCGGGCAAAGGAAACGGATCGTGGTCCGCAAGGGAAGCCACTTGGATGCCATCGCGCAAGCTGGCGTGAATGACTTGTTCAAATGTGTTCACAAGTTCGCGATGGTCAAGTTGGCCGACAGGCAGGGAATTCTCGAAAGGCGATTCATCCAAGGCATAGCGAGACAAGTCATCTTCCCAGGCATCGGGTCGGCGACTGGGGCGAAGTGGAGGTTGGCGAGCCATGTCGGACGGATTGTTCTACTGGGGTTTGATAAGTTGAAGCAACTGTTGAAACTCCGGCAAACTGCGCACGGGGTCAAAGATGGGCTCCGACTCCAGTTCGCGACGGTTGTCGTAACCATTTTCGATAGCCAGTTTTAAGGTGGCTAAGGCCAAAGGCTTTTCATCGATCAGCATGGCCCCTTTGCTGGAATTGTAAATGGCCTCCAGCACAAACCCCCGATGATCTGGGGACATGTTTTGCAGGTAGGGGATCAGTTGCCGGGCGTGGAACCCAGACATCATCACATGTTTGATGGTGTCCTCTGCCACATCGGCCTGCTGGGCCTGTTTGGTTTTTTCTTCATGATAGAGCATCAGAAAAAAATGAGACGTATGTTCTTCGGGAGCCAAATCCAGGGCTTCCCGGAAACAATCGGCCGCCAGTTCGAATTCACCTTCATGATTCAAAGCCACCCCCTGGGCGATCCTTTCGCGGGCCAGTCGCAGTTGCGGGGAAATATCGACATCATCGACAACGGAATCGTCCGGCGGGGAATTTCCCCCAAATAACTGGTGAGTCAATTTTGGAAACAACCATGCCGGAATCAGCACGAGTGCCAAGATCGCGCCCCCCAAAATCGCGTAGAACTCAATTCGCCGGTAATACGGCTGCCGCCCCCACGCCTGTTGCCTTCGATTGCGGGACTTGCGATTCATGGTTGCTGAAACTTTGTGAACCCTGGCACGTATAAGTTATTTGGTATTATAGGATACGGTTTACCGTTGGGGAATGAATTCGGGAGGCAGCAATGCGTTCAAAGTACTTGTGGGTGTGTCTGGTGATGGCGATGAGCAGTTCAATCCAATCGTTACACGGTCAGCAAGATGCCGACCATGATGGGCCAACGGCCTTGCAGTTTATCGTGAAGTCCATCGACGGTGAAGACATCGACCTGCGGCAATATCATGGCAAGGCCATCGTGGTCGTCAATGTCGCCAGCCAGTGCGGCTACACTCCTCAGTACGCTCCATTGCAAGCGCTTTACGAAGAATTCAAGGACCAAGGTTTGGTTATATTGGGGTTCCCGTGTAATCAGTTCCGCGGCCAGGAGCCAAAATCCAACGCCGACATCAAAGAGTTTTGCACTTCTCAATATCAAGTGACCTTTGACATGTTTGCCAAAGTCAACGTGAATGGCGACGACAGTTGTGAGTTTTTCAAGTACCTGCGGGCGTTGGACTTGTCGCCCAAGGGGGCGGGTGACATAAGCTGGAACTTCGAGAAATTCATCATCAACCGTGACGGAACACCGATTGGACGTTTTGCGACTCGAGTCCGCCCTGACAGCGACGAGTTCCGGGAAGCGATCAAGTCAGCGCTTCAATGACTTTTCTAAAAGTCCACCGTATCATCATCCTCAGGGACGGTGATGTGCGGGTAGATTTTGGCAACGGACTTTAGCTCAAGCGGTTTTTTGCCTTCATCCATGGGATTGATGTGTGTCAAGTACAAACGCTTGACTTGTGCGGCGGCGGCCAATTGGGCGACTGCGGTCAAACACGAGTGGCCCGTCAATTGAGCGCGGTCTTCGAATCCATCCGGGAAGTAACATTCGTGGACCAAGAGATCGACGTCTTTCAAGTGTTTTAAATAGGGGGCGTTGGCGGAGGCCGTGGTATCGGTGACATAGGCCATGCTGTGACCGGGCCATTCGAGCCGGAATCCAGTGCAGCCTCCGGGATGAGGTAACGGAAACGTTCGCATCTTGCCGCCGCCGGGAATAGCCAGATTGCCGTGTCGCAGAGTTTTAAACTTCACGGGAGGTAGCACCGGAAAAATCTTCGGGTGGAACAGGCCTTCTTTCAGAATCAACTCTTGTTCGGGTGCACAATAGACATAGGTCGCCTTCACCGGTTTATCCCGCAGGACATCCAGCAGATATGTCAATCCAACGCAATGATCGAGGTGGATATGGCTCAGAAAGATATGAAGTTCAGGCGTCGCGATCAGTTCGCGTGCGCGGAAGATACCCGTCCCCGCATCGAGGACAATTCCCAGCTCGGGAATCATCAGGCACGAAGTGTCGCGTCGGCGATTCGGATGGTAGCCGGTAGTTCCCAAAAAATGCAGTTTCATCGACCTGCGTCAATCCACTAAAGCTCCAGTTTACGGCCTGTTGTTTAAGCTGTAGTATTCCATGAATTGGTCGGCCTGCCTAGTCGGCGGGCCGTGACACCGATTTGGCAAGCGATAGTCCCAAAGGGGTATTCATGCTGGTTTTCGCGGCGACGATTTTTCTCAGTGCCTTTCTTCTATTCCAGATACAGCCGTTGATTGCCAAAGTCATATTGCCGTGGTTTGGCGGTGCGCCCAACGTGTGGTCCACCTGCATGCTTTTTTTCCAAGTCGTTTTGTTGGGTGGATACCTGTACGCTCATGTCGTGAATCGCTGGATACGCCCGGCCTGGCAATGGGTGGTTCATGGCGGACTGTTACTCGCCTCCTTGGTCACTCTCCAGATCATACCAGGCAACGATTGGAAGCCGACCCATCATGATTACATTGCCCTTCAGATTTTGGTGATCCTGGGAATCTCGGTCGGGCTCCCTTATTTTGTCCTCAGCGCGACAAGCCCTTTGATTCAAACAGCCGTTGCGCGACGATTTGTGGGACGTTCACCCTATCGTCTGTTCGCTTTGTCGAACTTTGGATCGCTGCTGGCGTTGATTTCGTTCCCCTTTTTGTTTGAGCCATTTTTCGCAAGTGGCGATCACGCGCGCGGCTGGAGCGCCGGTTATGTGTTGTTCGCCGGACTCTGTTTTTGGGCCTTAGTATTGTCACGGCGTCAACAATCGCTGACAGACCCAGTCGCCGCCGCGCCGTTGCAAGCATCCTCGGCAGAACCCGAACCGTCCATATCGAGTACTGCGGGAGCGACCTCCAAACGAACCGCCATCCCAGAAATCGGATGGTGGCTAGGATTGTCGTTGGTCCCATCTGTCATGTTGCTGGCGACGACTAATCACTTGACCCATAGCGTCGCCGTGTTGCCCTTTTTGTGGATTGCACCGCTGGCATTGTACTTGATCAGCTTCATTATCTGCTTTGAAAAACCCGACTGGTATCGCCGCGACATATGGGGAACCGTGATGATCGTGGCCATGACCTTGACCGTGTTAGGTCCGGACATCGACCGCGGAGCCATGGTGTTACGCGTGGCATGTTACTTGTTGGGACTGTTCGCTGGCTGCATGGTTTGCCATGGCGAATTAGCTGCGATGCGGCCGGAGTCGAAACGCTTGACGTTGTACTATTTGTTGATTTCGGTGGGAGGTGCATTGGGGGGCGGCTTCGTGGTGTTGGCAGCGCCGTATTTGTTCGTCAAGTATCACGAATTGCATTTGTCGTTCATTGCCGCCAGTGGACTATTTGCCTGGCGATTGTTGGCCAGTGGCGAATGGACAGCGATTTTTCGCCTGGCCTTGGTGGGCAGTTGGTTCCTGATGCTCGTCTGTTTGATCGTCACCCAAAGCGAGCCGGAGTTCATGAAACGCGGCGACTTAGAGCGCTGGACATTAGTGGCCGCCATGTGGTTTGCGGCGCTGACAAGTTTGATCCATCGCCGCGCCGAATTCCCCTGGGCGGCCGGCGAGGAGAAACGCGTCGGAACGCAGACGATCAAACGCCTGGCGATCGCCTTGGTTTTCGGTTTGCTGGTCATCTTAACGGTCGGTTTGATCGGATTCCCGGCACTGACCATTGATTTTGGAATGATCGGCGCCATTTTTTGGATCGTGATGTTGGCCGTGGCTGCGTTGCTCGTTAATGGTCAGATGGCAACACTGTTGAACAGGTCTCATGTCATTGGAGGCGCATTTGTTGTGGTGTGGATGGTGCTGGGAATCAACCACTGGGGACAACAAATGCTGCATACCGACCCGCTCGTTATCCATCAAAGCCGGGACTTTTTCGGCTTGATGTCGATCACCGAAGAAAAGAGCGACTTTGAAGGGAACTTGCGCTCCATGTTCAACGGCAAAGTCTTACACGGATTTCAATACATCAAACCTGAGAATCGGATGCGGCACACTACCTACTTTGGTCCCTTCACGGGCGTCGGCCTGGCATTAGATCACCATCCGCGCCGTGAAAGCGAGTCGTTTAAGATCGGAGTCATCGGGTTGGGGACGGGATCTTTGGCTGTTTATGCGCGGCCTGGTGATGAACTCGTGTTTTACGAGATCAAACCGGACTGTATTGAGGCAGCTCACAAGTATTTCTATTACCTGTCCGATAACCCCGCGGGTGAGAACCGAACCCACGTACGGGATCCCGGAGACGCGAGAGTCATTCTGGAGCGCGAACTGCTGGAAGGGCGCAGCGAGCAGTTTGACATCTTGGTGATCGATGCGTTTTCCGGCGATTCGCCCCCCAGGCACTTATTGACCCGTGAGTCGTTTGAAGTTTATCGGCGCCACACCAAACCTGACGGGATTATCGCGTTCAATATTACCAATGGATATTTCGCCTTCCATCGTGTCGTACTGGATTTGGCCCAGCATGCTGGTTGGCAAGCCGAATGGTTTGTCTATAACCCACGTTCATCCGGAACCGATCGCTTTCTCTATCCGAGCATTTGGGCCTTGGTTACCAATAACCAAGAGTTTTTAGAACTGCCCATCGTGCAGGAGCGAAAACGTTCTTGGGATGACGTGACCCCGGTGATGTGGCGCGATGACTTCGGCGGACTATGGCAAATTCTGATTATTCAATGGCCATCGTGGTTGCCGGCAGGTTGGTTCGGCAAATAGTTGGGTTGAACGGCAGAGAAATGGGGGGCAGGAACGGCCGCAGCAGGATGGTGTGCAGGTATCTTAATCGTAAAGCACGTCCCCTGTCCCAAGGCGCTCTCCACCCGAATTTTGCCCCCGTGAGCTTGAATGATTTGGCGGCAAGTTGAAAGCCCCAGCCCGGAACCTCCTTTGCCAGTGGCGTCTGGTCCAGTCTTGGTCGTAAATCTGGACTCAAAAATTCGAGGGAGGTGTTCCGGCGCGATCCCCGTGCCAAAGTCGCGGATCGACAAGTCAACGGTGTTGGTCGATGGATTTTCCTTGAGTTGGATGATCAAACGCCCCCCCGCAGGCATCGCTTGACGGGCGTTTATCAACATGTTCAACAAAACCTGTTGGATTTGGTTACCGTGTGCAATCACTAGCGGAACAGGAGACAACTGCAGTTCAATCTGAACTCGGTATTTTTGCATCTCGCGTTCCAGCAAAATCAACGACTCGTTGATCAAGTCGGCCAATTGCGTGGGCTCCATCTGGTCGCCGCGATTCCTCGCCATGCCCAGCACTGAATTGGTGATCTGGCAAGCTCGCTGCGATGCAGTCAGGATCCGATTGAGCGACTTGTCGCGGAAGGCGGGATCAGGGTTGCGAATCGCCATTTTCGCATAGTTCATCACGGTCATGAGAACGTTGTTGAACTCATGTGCGGTCGTGCTGAGCAACTGTCCAATGGCGGAATACCGCTGGAGCTCCACGATTTCATGTTGCAGACGCTCGATTTCCTCTCGCAACTGTTTCACTTCGCCAGCCGCTGTTTTGAGCACTTCATGTTTGGCGTCGTGTTGACCCATGATCGGAAAGCTAGCTGCGTCAATCGAGTAACAAAGTTCGAATTTATCCCTGTCATCTTATCGGACTTTTTCTCTGGGAATCTGTACCGATGCGTGCTATAATCGCGGCCATCATCAGTGTGACACGGAGGTTATGATGAAGACCGTTGAGCAAATTGAAACCTTGCTGGAGCTGGCTGAAACTGCCGGTTATCGTATCCGCTACGAAGTTCTAGGGGGCGTCGGTGGTGGCATTTGCGAGTTTGGTGGGAACAAATGGCTGTTTGTTGACTTGTCACTTGGCCCAATGGACCGCTTAGAGCAAGTCCGCGCTGCGCTACGAACTGATCCTTCGCTATCTACCCGCGCCGCATAACCCCCAATCCGCCAAAAAGGACAGATTTCAGAGTCTTCGTTACGTGGTTTATGGGGCATTGTTTTGGGTAGGAAGGGGCGGAGGTCGGAGTTCTTTTTGGCGAAGGAATAGACGTATTTGAGCTATTTCTTGCGGCAAACGCGGGTGGCGGCGACGAATAGGGTGCCGCAGCCAGCAACGAAAAGTAGGATGACGACCGAAACGGCAATCATGTTTGCATTGAGCCAGTTCACGAACCTCAACAGGGACCAAGTCTGAACCATGTTGTCCGCGGCGGGTGTGTTAAACTCTCTGCCCCATCCATCGCCCCCTGTTGCAAAATCTCTCGCAATCGCCAAGCCTCCATGAGCCACATGAAGTGCTATCGCCAAGCCTCCCACGGCAGAATTCCAGCCTATCGCCAACCCGCCGACAGCGTCCCATCCCATCGCCAGGCCGCCCATTGCTAGGAATGCCAACGCACCGCCCCCCAACGCGATTCCGCCCATCGCCAACCCGCCGATGGCGATTCCACCGATTGCCAAGCCTCCAATGGCAATCAACCCTCGAGCCAAACCACCGGCAGCGAATAACAAGCCGTCAGCCCGATCTCCGATGGCAACCCAGCCTTGAGCAACCTGCACGCGACTTGGTTGACTGGAATCAGGGGTCCCTATTGAGACTGAAAATAGCGGCCAGCCAAACAACGTCCAGCGACTGCGAAAACTTATCGGGCGCCATTCAGGTCCATGGCCAAACCAAGGACCAAGCTGTGCCTTCCAAGGCGATCGGTTGGGATCTTCCGAAGCATGGAGTTGGCTTTGAATTTGTCGCCATTCTCGCTGAGTGCGCAGAACGATTGCCAACACCACTCCGGTGAACACCAAACCCATCATGATGAAGCCCATTAAAAACGCAACCTTGCCGATGGGCAGCACCAGCGGCAGACAGCACCACGCCGCAAGGGCAATCGTAAAGACTATCGAAAAGACAAATAACCTCCGACCTTTTCTCTGAAGGAATTGGCGTTCTGTTTCGGTGGCAGCCAACTGTGCAGGCAACCAAGTTCCCAACCAAGACCCGGCGAGGCCGCCGACCGCTCCAAGTGCACCTCCTGCAATTCCCCCGCCGGCGCCACCGAGAGTCCCGGCTTTGATGGCGCTGGATATTGCGGCAGTTGCTGCTCCTGCAGGCGCACCTCCTGTTCCAGATGCGCCCCAACTCGCAGCGCCGGCCAATCCGGCCATGACATGGGCGGTGAACGCTCTTCCAGGTCGACTCCGAGCGAGAACACCTTCGATAACCTCCGCCAACTCATTGCGAATCATCTCACGACCTCGATGTAGTCGCTGTTTCACGGCATCTTCGGACAACTCCAAGGTTTGTGCCACTTCCGCAATCGACTGCCCTTGGCGGTAGTAAAGGACCAAGACTTCCCGATAGTGCTCCGGCAACTTACTCAGTGACTCCCAGACCAAACCTTGCTCTTCGCGCGAAATCATCTCCTCCAAAGGAGATTTGCCTCGGTTGACAACATCGGCGCTCGCCTCAGTGAGAGTGTATTGGGAGACTGGTCGTTGCCGCAGCCATTGCCGAGATAGGTTGCGGGCAATTCCGCAAAGCCACGCTGCTATGTTCTCGGGATCGCGCAACTGGTGACGAGAACGCCAAGCAGTCCAAAAAGTTTCCTGGGCGACATCCTGGCTTGCAGAAAAATCTCCAATCAAGTTGAACGCCACGCCTGAAACTGCACCTTGGTAACGATGCACTACTTCTTCGAAAGCCGACGTACTTCCGTTCTCAATCTGACGCCAAAGTTGAACTTCTTCGGACATGTTTGCGTTCCTTTCATGCGTGACGATCTGATTCCTGCATGTTACCCACGCTCTACAAACCAGGTGGCTAATTCACGCCTCAAGGTGACAGAAAACAGAGAAAACCCTGACGACATGCCGCCCATGATTCGGGAAGGACACGCACCTATCAGAAGGCGAATATCCATCTTATCCGCAACCGGGAATGGGATTGCTACACCCAGGGAATCGGGAGTCTATTTCAGATTCGGAACAGGACTTGGCTCCACCGCAGGCGCTTGCATGACCTGAATCAGACTCCCGACCCCTTAAAGCCAAACGCTCGGTTGCGTTGTGCGGGAGATGGATATCCACCGAATAAATATGAGACTGGCGTGCCATCAAGAGAAAGCCTGATCAGGAATTCATTCCCATCGCAGGTACGGGAAAATGCCTGTCTTGTTTGGGTTTTCATGGCTTGGCCTGCAATTGTTCCAATTCGACGAACTCCAAGGCGGAAATGTGGGTTGCCTCCAACACCACGGGTGGAGCAATGCCGGCTTCATGAGCTTCCTTCCAACGTGAAACACACAGACACCAGCGATCCCCCGGTCGCAGTCCAGGAAAATCAAATTCCGGAATGGGAGTCATCAAATCGTTTCCTTGGATGCGGCTAAAGACCAGAAACTCGGGAGTCATTTCGGCGCACACCAGATGCAACCCTTCGTCCTGCATTCCCGTGCGGCAATAGCCGTCGCGAAAAAAACCTGTCATGGGCGAGTAACAACAGGGCTGAAGTTCTGTTCCTAAAACGTTTTTCGGTAGCTTCATGGTCAATCTGGTTCAATCCAATCCAACGATAGTTCCATCCAGGCCGATGTCCATGCGCTCGGCCGAGGGGTGATCAGGCAATCCGGGCATGCGCATGATATCGCCGGTAATTGGAATTACAAATCCAGCACCGGCCGCTATTTCGATTTGGCGGACGGTCACCACAAAGTCTTTGGGTCGGCCCAGCAACTCCGGATTGTCGGACAATGATTTTTGCGTCTTGGCAATACAGACTGGCAATCCATCCAACCCGAGACGGCTGATCGATTTCAAGTCGGCTTTCGCCCGCGGTAGATAATCGACCGCTTCAGCACCGTAGATCTCGCGGCAAATGGTTTCGATCTTTCGAGTCACGGGCCACGACCAATCGTATAGCGGTCGGAATGGCCGCTGCGGTTGCTCGGCGATCTGGTGCACTTGCTCCGCTAATGCCTTGGCCCCCGCGCCTCCATGCGCCCACACATTCGCCTCGACGGCAGGAACGCCTAACTCCCGGCAGTGATCGATGACAAATTGCAATTCGCTGTCCGTATCGGAGGCAAACCGATTGATCGCGACGACCACAGGCACACCAAAACGGTTGATGTTTTCCAGGTGTTTGTCCAAATTTCCGAGCCCGCTCCGCAAAGACTCCAAGTTCGGTTCGGCAACCTGCTTGAGGCTGGCCCCTCCGTGATACTTTAACGCGCGGAGCGTAGCCACCATCACCACCGCCGCTGGATTCAATCCCGCCGTTTGACATTTGATGTCAAAAAACTTCTCGGCCCCCAAATCAAAACCAAACCCTGCCTCGGTCACGACATAATCTGACAAAGACAATCCCATGCGTGTAGCAATGATCGTATTCGTGCCTTGGGCGATATTGGCAAACGGCCCGCCGTGAATAATCGCCGGGTTCCCTTCCATCGTTTGCACCAGATTCGGCTTGATGGCATCTTTGAGCAGCAGCGCCATCGCGCCCGATGCTTTCAAATCCCGCGCGTAAACCGGCTGGCGGTCGAAAGTGAAGCCCACAAAAATATTTCCCAAACGGCGTTTGAGATCGTCGCGATCTTGCGATAAGCACAAAATAGCCATGACTTCCGACGCGGCCGTGATATCGAAACCAGTTTCGCGTGGCATGCCACCGGAGGTCCCTCCTAGTCCCACGACGATTTGCCGAAGTGCCCGGTCATTCATGTCCATCACTCGCCGCCAGGTCACAGTCCGCGGGTCGATATTCAGGACGCGCTCTTTGGTTTGCAACGCATTGTCGATCAAGGCCGCTAGTAAATTGTGGGCTTTCTCAATCGCCGCAAAGTCTCCCGTAAAATGGAG
>DAOLCX010000008.1:0-13837 GCA_035327685.1 Pirellulaceae bacterium
ACGTTGGAGTTGCCGGAAATCGTGAACGTTGTTCCGTCCGCGTGAGCCAACTTCTTCCGCATCGTGCCAACC
Organism: Pirellulaceae bacterium; assembly: GCA_035327685.1. Lineage (GTDB taxonomy): Bacteria > Planctomycetota > Planctomycetia > Pirellulales > Pirellulaceae > BJ22. The sequence continues at coordinate 73 of DAOLCX010000008.1, forward strand.
AAACTCCAAACCAATCTTGCCGTAGGCCTTTTCGGTCAATGCTAGTTCGTACGCTGCTCCTTGTTTGCGAGCCACATCCATGCTTTGCCGAAGGGCCCGTTGAGCATGGCGAGGCCAGCCGAGCAGCGCGCAGACGGCACCGTACTCGCGGAGAGCATGAGGCATATCGTTCTGGAACCATCTGGCCATGCGAACCGCCCGTTTGGCGGCTCGCCAGATACGATTCAAGGCGATTTTCCGCGCCCGCCTCGTGTGTGGCGGATGGGTTAACCAGTCTTTGCGCAGCGCCGTCGCCAGCCAGGCGTAATTGGGCGTCGTGAACGTATTGTTGACTCCTGCGCGCTCGGCGATGCGGATGGCCTTCTGGAAGCAGTCGCTGGCCGGGATATAGTGCCCCTGAAAAAAGAGGGCTACACCTTCCGCTAACAGGGCCTGGCATTCACCTTGTCGGTCCCTCAAGGTCCGCACTTTTTCGGCGGAGAGGATGTCGGGAGGAATCGAGCCCATACCGGCTCGGGCCCACACATCGATGATATTTCCGGTGGATTGGTAGTCGCCAATCGCCAATGCCGCTTCATACGTGCGCTGCGCGACGTCCAGAGCGTCCTTGAGCTTGCCTTGCCGGTACAACGACGCGGCCAGTTGATACCGGGCAATGTTGACTTCCCAAAAATCGCCAGTCCGCACCAGGATGGATTCGGCTTGCGTCGCTTGTTCGATACAACGGTCAAATTGTGACGACGAATACAGCAAGATGCTATAGAAATTGCGAGACTGTCCTTGCCCCCATACATCGTTGAGTGCTTGGCGCATCTTCAGAGACTTTTGTGCGTATTGGATCCCTCGGCCGTGCCAAGGGATGAGGCTCATGGCCGGTGCATGCTCGGAATAGGCTTGAGCCAGTTCTGGCGTGGGCGGAAAACGTTCCGCCAGATTTAAATTCCGCAGGTGTGCCCACAGAGTATGGTTTTTGGTTTTGGTGTACCAATATCCATGCGCCAACCGACTAAACAGATGCCAGGCCAGTCTCTCTGTTTCGGCGGGCGGTTCTTTTTTGCGTGAGACAAGCCAAGCGGGAAACAAACTGTGAAGCAACTGCACACACAGCTCAAAACCCAATACTCCGGCCAATTGCAAACCATTGCGTGGAACGAACTGTTTGAGTTCGGCCAAGGCCTGGCTGCACAATTGAACGGCCAGTTCCTTATCCCCGCGTTTAAACCCGAGCTCGCCGCGTTTCAAGCTGAGGCGAGCCAAATCGGTGGCAGAATCCACGAGTTGATGTGCCGTTTCAAACCAGGCCTGAGCCTCATCATATTTTCCTGCCAACATCAACACATCTGCCAACCCAGAAGCCATCTCCAACTGATCGGACTTCTGGACGTGTTCGCGGCCATGCCAGGCAATACGGAGAAGTTCTTCGGCTCGATCTAACGAATGCAATCGCCGCGCGGCATCGGCCGCCAGCAACGCGTACGGCAGCGCCTCGGCCACAGCACCCGCCGCGTAAAAGTGATAAGCCAATTCAAAAGGATGCTCATTGTTCGTTTGTTGCAAGTACTGGGCATAGCGCAGATGGTATTGTTGGCGCTCGTCTGTTGTTAAACGGTCCAACAGAGTTTCCCGAATCTTGTCGTGGACAAAAGCCAGACGTCCGTCGGGCATCGTCCAAATCAAGCGTTGGCTGCGAGCGATTTCCAGATTGTCTTTTGAAGCCTGGTAACTGAACCCCGATAACTCGGCGATGGTCCGTTCCTGGAATTCTTTGCCCACTACCGCCGCTGTAGTCAGTTGTTTCAGCACACCGTTCGGCAGTTGTTCCAGTCGATTGAGCAAGACGGTTGCGGCACTAGATGAGGCCTGCAGGCCCGACAGTTTGTCGGGGTCCACTATCCAACCCTTGGTCGAAGCCGCGATGGCTCCCGATTCGACCAGTCCAAATACAACTGCCGAGGCCATGAATGGGCTGCCAGCGGCCAACCTGACGACCGTCGCGGCAGCCTCTTGTGGCACCGTGCCGGCCATGGATTCGACTAACGCTCCAACCTCGTCGTCAGACAATGCCTGCAAAACAAGATGGTCGTCGAGCCTCACGCGCTCGAGGAAGTTATCTGTGAGACCTTCCGCATCGCGCATGGAAAACAGAAACAATGACTGGCTGCTGCTGGCCTGATTCAGGGCCTCAATGATCGATAACGACTGCGTGTCTATCCATTGGCAATCGTCCATCCAGATCAGGGCTGGCTGATTGGGTTGGGCAAGCTGAGTTAACAGACGCACGAATACGGCTTGGATGCGAGCGGCGCCCAACTCTTCGCTATTCGCGGCTGAGTGCACGTCCCAGCCTAACACCTTGACCAATGTCGGAAACAGAACAGCCACATCGCCGTGGATGTCGGCTACGGCGCGTTGGATCGCGCGGCGAAATTCAGGCTCTGTCGATGCCCGGTCAGCCAGTTGGTTGACAAGTTGGATCAATGGTGCGGCAGGCTGTTGGCTGGCCTCGTCAGAGGCGATACTCCGATAGACGTGAAAGCCTGCGCGAACGGCTGAGCGAATCAACTCCAAAACGATGCGGGATTTGCCCATGCCGCTGGGGCAGGTAATGGCGATTCGCTGGTCGCTCCCGCCCTGGACACTGTCCAAGGCCCTGTGCAGCCGGCGGAGTTCACTCGTGCGTCCGACAAACGCGGGTTCGACCAGCGTTGCTCGTTGGTCGTGCCGACCAATCGCAAACCACTCGACAGTTCGCCCACCGCGAACGTCGTCCAAAATCTGGTCAATATCGGCCAGTACACCGGCGGCAGATTGGTAGCGCTGATGCGGCTCTTTCCGCAACAACCGCGCGATTAATTCGACTACCACCAAAGGAGGGTCAGTCCCCAATTCGCGCCAATCAGGTTCGGTGGCAACATGTTGAAACAACACGCCGCCGACAGATTCCCCCCGGAAGGGCGGCTGACCGGAGACCAAAGCAAATAACAAGGCTCCCACTGCGTACAAATCTGACGGAGGCCCCACGTCATGGTCGATCGACCCGGACAATTCAGGTGACGCAAACTCGGCAAACTCATGAAGCTCTGCCGCTGTGGATGTGACTGCGTCTTGATAAGCCTGAGGCGGGGGGCAATCGAGCACCGCGTGGTTGCCATCGACCCAGACGGTTGACAATCGAACATGCCGGTGTGCACATCGCGTGGCGTGAATTTGCTGCAAGGCATCCAGAACGCACCGTCCAATGTGCAATGCGCGCGGCCAATCCAGTCCACCCTGGTTCGCCGATTGTCGGTGCTGGGTCAACAATTCCTTGAGGTTTATTCCAATCGGTTCGCGGCGCGAAACAAAAACGGCCTGGTCATCGACACCCCACTTGAGTGGCTTCAAGAAATGGGGGCTTTCAATTTGTGAAAGCAATTCGTTTTCAGCTTGAAGCCGAAAAATGCCATCGGGTTTGAACCGGCTGACTGGAAGCCTGAGCGTGGCAACTCCGGTGTTCGCGGGAGTTGTGTACGCGGGATCGCCAACATCAAGCGGCCCATGCATTGGAGTTTGATCGCTCTCCAGCGTAGCCTGGTCTTGTCCCGAGTTGGTTCCGGATTTTTTACGCAGTCGTTTGATCATCGCGCAGTCGATCGGTCCCTGTGCGAGTGGACTGACCTGATCGCAGGATCAATGAAGTCAAGGTTCACTCGTTCCCAGAACCATAGGTCGCGTTACGAACCACGTCCGCGCATTCGCGGCCAGTGGGCGTACCGTAGCGGAGGAAAACGAGTTCTAGCGATTAATCCGGTTGTTTCGAGGCGATTCAACCCGTATTTTCGACAAAGGGAATTTGTTGTGATCGTTACTTGCCCGGGATCACGCGGATTTTGATATCGCGAAACCAAATTCGATCACCATGATCCTGCAAACAGATGTGACCGCTGCGGTTGGTGGCAAAACGATCCCATTGGGCGAATTTGCTGTTGGCGACTCGATGGTTCCAGTCGTCGCTGCCAATTTCACAATCGACGACCTTTTCGCCATTCAACCAATGTTCGATCCGGTTTCCCTCAACCCGAATCTTGGCTTCGTTCCATTCGCCGACCGGCTTCAGCACTTTGTTTTCCGGCGCATATAGTCCATACAGGGACGCGGCTGATGTCATTGGATTGCGGCCATCCGCATGTTTCTGATCGTCCAGTATTTGATATTCGGGGCCCGTCAAATAGGGTGCCTGATCGCCCAAGGAGACGCGGTACATCACGCCGCTATTCGCGCCCTCGGCAACTTTCCATGAGAAGATCAGCTCAAAGTCAGAAAACTCATCGCGCGTGACGATGTCGCCTCCTCCGGAACCGTCAAAGTGCAGGACCCCCTCCTCTATTTTCCAACCGCGCCCAATTCGCTCTTGTCGATATCCACGCCAGTGGTCCAGCGACGAACCGTCAAATAGCGTGAGATAATCGTCGACAGAAGGGGATGGAGGGACCGCAGCGTCCTGAGCGTGCGCGATCAATCCGCTGGCGACCAAACCACAAACCAAGCAGCCGAAAGCCAAGCAAGTGTTCAACATTCTAGGGGCCATCATTTAGTAGTCCTCAGGTGAAATTCCAAATCCGCTCCGATCCGGATAACGGGGACGTTCCGGCAACTTGAAACCGCGTCCTGCTTCTAGTTCTTCGAGCATCAACTGAATGGCCCGATCCAATTGCGGATCGCGACCATTCACCATCATTGCAGGATCGTCCACGACTTCGATGTCCGGATCCACACCATGGCCTTCAATTCCCCATGTCCCATCCATCCGATAATAAGCAAAGGTCGGGGGCGTGACGCTCGATCCGTCAATCATCGATGGCCCACCAGAAATACCGACCAGGCCACCCCAGGTCCTTGTTCCAATCAGTTTACCCAATCCATTTTGCCGGAATAGTGCGGGGAACATATCTCCTCCGGATCCGGCCATGCCGTTGATCAGCATACATTGAGGACCTTGGTGCGAATCCGGTGGCCACATCCAATCCACCGCATCGCGCCGCGCCCACATATTCGTGGCAGGTCGATTGAGCAATTCAATAAAACGAGTGGGAATCTGGCCACCGCCGTTCCAACGATCGTCGATGATTAATGCCTCCTTGTTCAATTGGCCATACAGTTGCCGAACCAGATCATTCTGGCCTGGGACTCCGGTATTGACCACATAGATATAACCGACGCGCCCGTCAGTTTGTTCCTCAACATGCCGGCGCTTGGCTTCGATCCAACCTCGGAATCGAAGTTCCGAATCGCTGTTCAACAGTTTCACCGGAACCTGCCGAACCTGGTCGTTCCAAACAGGCTCGTCGCTGACACTCAACGTCACGGTCAAATTTGCCAGTCGCTGCGTCAAGGAATATGGATTGACGCGGCTGTCCAATCGGACTCCGTTAATAGCCAACAAGAACTGGCCTGCCTGAATTCCTGCCAATTCCAAGGGATTGCGGGCATCCGTGTCCCAAGCTGAACCGCGATACAATTCAGCAATTCGATAAGCGTCATCGACCAATTCCAAGCGGCAGCCTAACAACCCGATATTTGCGGTGGGCGCCCGTTCGACGTCACCTTCTCGGTAGTAAGCATGCCCGACATTCAGTTCAGAAATCATCTCCGCGATCAAAAAACTCACATCGCGTCGCGAAACACAATCGTCCAACATCGAAGAATATTGTTGATAGACCCGGGGCCAATCAACACCATGCATGGTCGGATCGTAAAAGAAGTCGCGTTGAATTCGCCAAGCCTCGCGAAGTACCTGCGCCCATTCTTCTCGGGGTTCGATCGTCACAAACATCCCGGATTTTGGAACCTGATCGGTCATTTTTTGGTCTGCCGCCGCATCGATGACCCAAAAATTGCGCATCTGCGAAACAAGCAACTTTTTGCCATCCGCCGATATCCTGAACTGTGCGCGGTCATCCACGACCTTTTTTTCTTCGCGTTTCTTGTCGGCCAAATCGAACAAATGGATGGCCGGTTGGGTATCACCGCCGCGACCTCCCGTGCGTGAATAGATCAATTGCCCTTTATCGTTGACCGCCAATTGGCCGAAATTTCCTTGGGAAACAGGAATCTGAAAAGCTCGTGATTCGGCCCCCTCGACTTCTATGACTAACGGTTTGAAATCGTCGGGTGGTGAGGACTGGTCGGCCTCATCTTTTGGATCAGTCTCTTCAGCTGGATCCGACTGTTCTGTTGGATCCGATTGATCCGTCTGATCTTCTGAATCCGTGGGATCGGTCGAATCTGGTTTTTCGGCGACCCAGGTTTCTTCATCGGATTCTTCTATGAACGGATACTTTACGTCCTTGCGTAACGGCAGAGCAATCAGAACCTGCGTACCTGAGTAGATAAATGTCGTCCCCAGGTCTTCGTACTTGGGAGCATTAAAAGCCCGTGAACTGACGAAAAACAGATAGTCACCAGTGCGATCGAAGACCGGGTTGCCGTCGTTAAAAAACCCGCTGGTTAATTGATGCTGCTCACCGCTGCGCACATTCACCACCATGATACAGGAAGGCGGGGATCGCATCTCCAATTCGCGGCTATAGGCGATCCACTCGCTATTATGAGACCAGCTGACAGTCGTTGGGCCAGCGGTCGGAGAGCGGTCGAGTTGTTTCAGTTCTTCTTTGGCCAGTGAATACAACCAAATCGCGCCAGTCTTGTCAGAGAAAACAATCGACTGCGAGTCTGGCGACCAGGTGGGGCGATACCGATAACAATTTCCGTCAGTCGTGAGTCGCTTGGCATCACCCAAGCCATCACTTTGCATGATGTACAACTCGTATTCACCGCTGGCGTCTGAGAAGTAAGCAATCCATCGACCGTCTGGGCTCCAAGATGGATCGCGTTCGGCGACACCGCTCGACCGCGTCAAGTTGCGAGGTGATCCCGATTTAGCAGGCAACGTCCAAATGTCGCCGCGGGCTTCCATTACCAATCGTTTGCCGGTCGGTGACAAGTTTGCTTCTGCGATGAACTCTGATGCATCAACTGCGCGCGGACGAATTTTTGGGCGATCTCCGGGAACCGTGATCTCCACGGCCCGAGACTCTTGACTGGCCAAATCCACCAGAAACAGCGATGCGCCGTTTTGCAATACGATTTCACCTTGACCGTCCGGGCCAGGACCGATTGCTGGCCATTTGCAATCGTAATCGACGAATCGAGTCACCTGGTCGCGTTGGCCGGTGCGGGTGTCATAAACCCAGATATTCAGACGATGCTCAGGGCCGGCATCACACAGGTAATAGACTTTGTCGCCGTGCCACATGGGAAGCGTATCGGTTCCTTCAAAATCGGTCATCCGGACGGACTGGTGCGTCTCCAAATTGAACAGCCAGATATCTGAAGCCATACCGCCTCGATACCGTTTCCAAGTTCTGTAATCTGTGTTGTTGGGGTTGTAGGCCAGCCATGTCCCATCAGTGCTAATCGCCCCATTGGTACCGTAGGGGACCGGTAACTCCCGCTCCATCGACTCACCGGGTTTGATGACAAACAGTTGCGACTGGCGCTCGAGACCAGCATAAGCACTGGATGAAAACAACAACTCTCCGGAAGGGGTCCAATCGCATAACAACTCGGAGGCCGGATGAAACGTCACGCGAGTCGCGGGTCCGCCGCTGATGGGAATCGTGTAGATGTCCTGGTTGCCGTCATAATTCCCGACAAAAGCGATGGTTTGACCATCAGGGCTAAATCGGGGGAGCGATTCCTCGCCTGGAGGGGATGCTAGCGGGATGGCCATTCCGCCGCTGCGTGGTACCAGCCATAAGTCTTCACCGTAAACAAAGACAATGTGTGTTGCGGACACGTCAGGAAACCGCATCATGCCAGCGTTTGGCTGAATCTGACCCCATGTCAATGAAGGGCAATATAACCCAACCCAAACACCCCAGCATGCGATGGCCCAGCACGCGATCGCTATGCGTCGCCCGTTTCGATGTACCATTTGAAGTCTCACGTTAGTCAATCCCAAGTTGTTGAATGAATGGCTAAAGCCCAGCAGTCAATAGCCTGGCGCACAGCCCCGTTCCAGCAGTCCCGTTCCAGCGCCCAAAACCTTTCGTCTATTGTGATCGAATTCCCGCCAATCCGCAAATGGTGAGCGTCGGACCAGGCATTCCATCCAAACGAGGACCCATTTGATGGATTTGATGTCCGGTTTGGGGCGCCAATGTCTCTAGGGCATGGTCAATTCTCTTTGTTTGAATTGACCAACCAGCCAGCGAGTCTTTTGAGAACTTGGTGAAAGAATGACCCGACAAGATCATGTTCCTGGAAAGCCTGCTATTTGCCATCCGCGGAGCGTTCAACTTCGTCCACGAGATTTTGACCGGGCGAAACTCAGTTACCAACCTCTGGAGCCTCGGAAAGTGCTGGCAGGTGCACCGTTACCGATTGACGTAGCCCTTGGCGCGGCATCATCCCATGCGGGCTGGTTCATGAACGTCAACAACACGGTGTTTTTTGTGGCCAACGATGGAGTGCATGGGTTCGAACTTTGGAAAACGGATGGTACGGCAGCAGGGACGGTTCTGGTCAAAGATATCCGGCCCGGTCTAGCGGCCTCGGCACCCTACCGATTGACGAATGTCAACGGGACCTTGTTTTTTATCGCCAACGACGGAGTTCATGGAATCGAGTTGTGGAAGAGTGGCGGCACAGCGGCCACCACGGTGATGGTCAAAGATATCGCGCCCGGCTCCCAGGCGTCCAATCCTTCAGAACTAGCCAACATCAATGGAACTCTGTTCTTTAGAGCCAACGATCAAGTCACTGGTTATGAACTGTGGAAGAGCAATGGAACGACAGCCGGAACTGTCCTGGTCAGCGATATTCAAGAAGGATCGGACAGTTCGATGCCGCGCTTTTTGACCAATGTCAACGGAACCGTTTTTTTTCGCGCGGACAACGCTGTTCGCGGCGCAGAGCTCTGGAAGAGCAACGGGACCGCCGAAGGAACCGTGTTGGTCAAGGACATTCGGTCAGGTCCGAACTCTTCGTTGCCCAATTACTTAACGAATGTCAACGGCACACTGTTCTTCCGGGCCAATGACGGAATTCACGGTGCGGAACTTTGGCGCAGCGACGGGACAGCCAGTGGCACCGTGATGGTTCTCGACGTGCAACCTGGAGCCGATGGTTCGTATCCGACCAACTTTGCCGAAGTGAATGGAGCATTGTTTTTCCGAGCCAACGATGGCTTGTCGGGATACGAGTTGTGGAGGAGCGATGGGACGGCCAATGGAACAGGACTGGTCAAGGATATCGCATTCGGTGCGTCCAGCTCCCAGCCGGTTCTTTTAACGAACGTCAACGGCACACTGTTCTTCCGGGCCACGGACGGAGTGAATGGTTATGAGTTGTGGCGGAGCAACGGCACCGCGCTAGGCACGTTCATGGTCAAAGACATCAACGCGGGCTCCGTTCACTCGGACCCCAACCACCTGGTCAATGTGCTGGGAACGCTGTATTTCTCAGCGTTTGATAACACTCATGGACGCGAGTTATGGCGCAGCGATGGAACGATAGCGGGGACGGTTTTGGTTGAAGACATCATGCCGGGTAGTTACAGTTCGCTGCCGATCACAATGACAAATGTCAACGGCCGGCTCTTTTTCAGTGCACAGAATTTGTCGTATGGTGCGGAGTTCTGGGTGTTGGACGGAGGAGGCGAAGTCCCCGTCAAAGGTCTGGGCGTCGTTGGAGGTAGTGTGTTGTTCACCGGCGTGGCTGGAGCAGGGGTTCCGGGCGCGGGATTGGCAGGCGTTGGCGTCGCCGGTGTTGGAGTCCGTCCTCCCACACCGCCATCACAATTGTCTCTGGTGGATATCGCGGCCGGAGTGGGAGCATCCAATCCACTCAATTTCGTCAATGTCGGCGGGACCATTTATTTTACGGCGACGCACAGCGACTTCGGGCGAGAGCTATTCAAAACGGACGGCACGGTCGCAGGGACGGTATTGGTCAAAGATATTTTTGGGGGTCCATCGGGGTCGATTCCGAGAGAATTGACCAATGTCAACGGAATGCTGTACTTCACCGCTGACGATGGTCAGTTTGGCCGCGAATTGTGGAGAAGCAACGGTACAACGAATGGTACGATTCGGGTTAAAGACATTCATTTGGGCGCTGGCGACTCGACGCCGTTGGAACTGACCAACGTCAGCGGACAATTGTTCTTCACCGCGTTTAGTGCCGGCGGCGGACGAGAGCTATGGAAAAGTGATGGGACATTCTTCGGCACTAGTGTCGTCAAGGACATCTATGTCGGAAGCGAAAGTTCCAACCCATCACATCTCGTCAATTCGAAAGGCATTTTGTTCTTTGCGGCAAACGATGGGATTCACGGATTCGAATTGTGGCGCAGCAATGGAACGGAGGGTGGGACATTGTTAGTCAAAGACATTCAGCCCGGTGCCGGGAGTTCGGCGCCGCGCTCCCTGGTCAATGTCAAAGGAATTGTATTTTTTGTCGCCGATGACGGCGTCCACGGCGCAGAGTTGTGGAAGAGTACGGGGACAACCGCCAATACGCTCCTGGTGGCCGATATCCAACCTGGGCCGGGAGGGTCCGATCCGAAGTACCTGACAAACGTCAAAGGGAATGTCTTCTTTCAAGGCTACAGTGGCATCACAGGAAGTGAGTTATGGCGCAGCAATGGTTCTGCGTTGGGGACAGTCTTGGTCCGCGACATCCATGTTGGGGGGCTCGGTTCCGAGCCGAAGTGGTTGACGAATCTCAATGGTTTTCTGGCATTTGTGGCCGACGACGGCATCTCCGGCAGCGAGTTGTGGCGCAGCAATGGCCGCGCGATCGGTACGGTCCGTGTCAAGGACATTCGACCGGGAGCATTGGGGTCGAATCCTCAACATTTGGCGATGCATCAAGGCAACTTGTTTTTTAGTGCCGAGACAGGCCCCGCCGGGCGCGAACTTTGGCAAAGCACCGGGTTCGGCCCAGAAACGCTGTTGGTGGCCGATATCCGCCCAGGCTCAATGGGTTCGAATCCCAGTCACATGACATCGAATGGTCTGGGGTTGTTTTTCAATGCCGACGATGGAGCCAGCGGGACCGAACTATGGATATTGCAGAATCCGGAAGCGATGAGTGGCTCCGCGTTAGCTGCACCCTCCCGTCATGCGCCCGCGCTATGGATGTTGCGGGCGCCGAATGTGGAGAGAGGCTCAACGGGAGCCTCACTCTCCCATGTATCCGAGAAGCCTTTGATTGGTCGATCCTGGGACAGACCTGAACACAGAACCGGCGATGTGCCAAACGAGAGCAGCCCAGTGAAATACAAATTCGAACGGTCTGTTGACCGCAAAGTTCTAGCTCGCGGCCCGAATAGCTTTGCGAGCGACATCGGCGAGCAATTCGACGACTTGATCCAGGTTCAAGTCGTCGGTTTCAATTCGAATCGCATCGTCAGCCGGGCGCAATGACCCAACTGGACGTGACTCGTCTCGCCGATCGCGTTCCACTTGTTGTTGCAGCAAATCGTCGAGTGGCAAATCATATCCGCGGGCTTGCCACTCGCGTTGCCGACGCCGCGCTCGGGTTCGTGGTGAGGCCGTCAAAAAGAACTTGCAAACAGCATCGGGAAACACCTCTGTTCCCTGATCGCGACCTTCGCAAACAAAATGACCTTCTTGGGCAATTTCACGTTGCAAGGTGGAAAGCCGCGCCCGGACTCTTGGATTATCGGCGACAGCACCGACGGCTTGTGTAATGGCGGGATTTCGGATTTCCGAGGTGACCTCGCAATCATCCACGAAGACGTGTGGACCTTCAAATCTTATCTGGAGCTTCTCGGCAAATTCGCCAACCGCTTGGACATCTTCCAGCGAGAGGTGGCGGTCCAAGGCTGCCCAAGTCAGGGCGCGGTACATGGCCCCCGTATCGAGATATTGGAATCCGATTTCTTCCGCCAGTCTCCGCGCCACGGTACTCTTGCCCGCACCCGCCGGACCATCAATCGTGATAACCATTGTTGGCCCATTCCATTTGAATTCCGAGAATCTCGAACGCGCGAAAAGGGACTGAGACGCGACACTCGACGGGAGTCAGTTGTTGTCGCACCTGGCCAGTCAAGTCCATCAGCGCCGCCCCCGTCAACGGATGCGGCGAATCCAACTCCACCTGACCATCGCGGCCCATGGTTTCGCGAACCCACCATGTGGAACCTGAAATCCTACCCGATTTGTCATACACAGGGTCGATGCGCCATGCGACCACATGCGACGGCGCAAGTGCATAAAACCGGGCTGTCGGCGTTGTCAAGGGTTTTGTGATCTGATGAGGCTTGAGCGGAACTAGCAAACTTTGAGCCCACCTCAGGGCGCATCCGTGGTCGATGACCCACGCCAGGCGAAACGTTCGTTGCCGTTCTCCCGCCACGATCAACAGTGTATCCAGGATATTCCCCGCCGATTGTCGATGAAACGGTGCGCCGCAGGGCAGCATCGCCGTGGGGCATCGTTCATCTTCGACTTCGACAGCCAACGGGGCTGTGAATCGCTCCAGCCGCACCGGTTGGCGGGTTTCGAGTTGATCTGCGAATCGCCGCGCTGTCGGGTCCGTCCAGGCCCAACGCGAACAAACGTATTCACGCCAAGGAACAGGTGCCAGTTCTCGTTCCAAGGAAAGATCGATGTGGACTTCAATGAGTGGGGAGTCCTGATCGATCAAGATTGTCTGTTCGAACCGGCCCAAACACTCTTCGTCGATTTGAAATCGTCCACGCGTGATTGCTTCGGCGCGCGACTGACCACAGTCATGCACCAGGCGCGTTTCCCAATGGTCCATAACGGTGTCGGCATACGCGTCTTCTCCAGACCCCAAACCGTCGAGCCGAATCGCCAAACGTTGTGAGAGGACGTTTCCGCGCTGGCGATGCAAACGGACGGCTTTGATACCGCCCCGCTGCAGGTCGATTTCCAGTTCGAATTGGCGGTTACAAAGCCCATGAGACCAGAGCAAAGATTCTGTCCGCAGTGATGGCTTTGATGGTGTTGGGTTTGGCGCCGACGAATGCTCGGAAGCCGATGCGCAATGAAAACCCCAAGGTGGGGCTCCCAAACGCGCGCGGCCCGTGGGATTGAAGTGCAACCAGGTTTTTTGATCTGGTTGGTCGCACTCTGACAGGCTCATTGCTTGCATCAAATCGCGAATTAACTGCGCGTGCAACAAGGAACAGGTCGAGTCTGCGTTGAGGCCTTCCGTAGCCGTTCCGTCGCGATCAACTTGCTCTTCAATCGCCAAGCGGAGGTCATTGATTTCTGACCGAATAGCGGAGGCGTTTTTTGTGACGGCTTCCAGCATCGCCGCCAGGCCTTCGAGCGCCAGGCACTGGGCAGTTCCGCGCCAATAATCGATCCACTTGGAAATGGGTGACTGAGAACGGTGTTGAACGCTCTGCTCCAGGATTGGCGTTCGATATTCGTCGCAGCCAAAAGCGTCGCCATAACCTGGGTGATATGCGGACGACAGCGCCTCCTCTACCGACACCCAATTTCCTAACAATGGCGATTGGCGGGTCAGGGTGAGTAAATCGTGAAAAGCGGGATGGTAATGTCCTGGCCAATGTGCAAAGAGGACTGTCGCCTGGTGGGCAGAGTTAAGTTGTCGCCCCAACTCCAAACCCAAGGAAACCCACGAATCTGCTGCTGCCGCGTCGAGCGGTGGCATGGATAATGCCGGAACAGAATCGCGACTTGGCGACTCCCATTCGATCAAA
>DAOLCX010000009.1:0-13564 GCA_035327685.1 Pirellulaceae bacterium
GAATGCAGCCCAAGCATCAGCGCCTTGTTTGCTGGTGACCAGCGGCGACGACAAGTTGGTCCCTCGCCGATTTCAAGACCAATTAGCGGCCAATTATTGCGGACCGCTCCGGCAATTCGTGATTCGTGACGCCGCGCATCACGATTCGATTCCCGATGATCAAAGGCTCAGCTACTTCGCCGAACTGGACTGGCTAAGGCAGCGGTTGCAGACAAACGGGGCCGAGCACTGAGTCCTGGGTATTCCGTGCTTCATACCAACGGCTGTTGTTGCGTCAAACAATGAAACGACCCCAGGCCGACCGTCAAGTGGACCGACGGCAGACAGACTAGCCGCCGCCCAGGAAAATGTTCGGCAATGACCGCTGCGGCGTGCGCGTCTTGAGCGACGCCGAATTGGGGGACGATGACTGACCGATTGGTAATGTAAAAATTGCAGTAGCAAGCGGGAATTTGCACGCCTCGGAAAAACACGGGGTCGGGGAGCAGAAGCGGGATCAACGGCTTGGAAATGCCGCACCGCTTCAGCCCCTCTCGCAAATCTCCGAGGTTCTGCGTCAAGCCAATGTGTTGGGGATCCTGTGAGTTGTCTGTCCAGGCATACAGAATCGCGCCTGATGGTGTGCATCTGGCCAGTTGATCGATATGTCCGTCAGTGTCATCCCCAATCAGCGCGTCACCGGTGAGCCAAATCATCTGCTCGGCGCCGATAGCAGTTTGAATCGTCCGTTCGATCTCTTCGGGAGCCAGATCGGGGTTGCGGTGGGGATCAAACGCACAGGATTTCGTGCAGAGGAGCAAGCCGGAATCATCGACTTCCAACGCGCCTCCTTCGATGACCAGATCGACGGGCTGGAACTGGCAATCCAAAAACTCAGCCACGCGCCGCGCCACCTGTTGATCGTCGTCGAAGGGGGGATACTTTCCTCCCCAGGCGTTGTATTGCCAACCGACCGCAACCAATTCCCATCGTTGGGGATTGATCGTAAACGTCGGCGCATAGTCGCGAGCCCAGGCGTCGTTCGTTTGGATCGGCACGATGGTTACCTGCGGGATGCTGCCCAATGCGGCTGTTGCCGCCTGTTCATCCTCATCTGGCCCGGCCAAGACAAAGACTGGCTCATCCTCCGCAATGGCCTGGACCAATGCCTTGAATTCAGCTTGAACTTCCGCCAGATTGTGAGGCCAGGTATCTCGGTTGCGCGGCCAACTCAGCCAGGTGGCGGCGTGTGGTTGCCATTCAGCCGGCATATACGTCGTCGGGCGCGCACAAGTCGTCGATGGATGAGTCATGCGTCACAAAACCGCTGAGTCAACGGTTGATAAGCATCGATCCGCCGATCTCGCAAAAATGGCCAATGCGTCCGCGCCACGTCAATCAGCGACAAGTCGCAATCGGCCACGATGGTCTCTGGTGATTCACCAGCTTCAGCCAGCACGTTCCCATACGGATCGGCGATAAACGAAGTCCCCCAAAACTCGATCTGCGATTCGACTCCACAGCGGTTTGGGGCGATCACAAATAGCCCATTGGCAATCGCATGACTGCGCATCATGGTTTGCCAGGCCAGGCGTTGAGCCGTGCCATATGTTTCCTTATCCGCGCTCAACCACCCGATGGCTGTCGGATAGACCAGCCATTGTGCTCCGTGTAACGCGGTCAAGCGGGCAGCTTCCGGAAACCATTGGTCCCAGCAGATACAGACGCCGACCTTGCCCAGCGAAGTGGGGATGGCTTTGAATCCCAAGTCACCGGGCGTGAAATAGAACTTTTCGTAATAAAACGGGTCATCCGGGATATGCATTTTTCGGTACAGACCCGCGATGGAGCCGTCCCGCTCCAAGACGACTGCAGAATTGTGGTACAGCCCCGGCGCACGGCGTTCGAACAATCCGGCCACAATCACAACCTTTAGTTCTCGCGCCAGGGACGCCAGACGTTCGGTCGTCGGGCCCGGAATCGGCTCTGCCAGACCAAAAAACTGGTGATCCTCACTTTGGCAAAAATACAAACTATGGAATAATTCCTGAAGACAAACGAGCTGGGCGCCGTCGGCTGCCGCCTCGCGAATTCGCTGAATCGCTTGTTCGAGGTTGGCGCCGATATCGGCAGTGCACCGCATTTGCACGGCGGCCACTCGGATGGATAGATTGGTTGGAACCATTTTTTCGAAACCAATGATGGTACGCACTCTGAACCTTCCCCCACGCGGCCTGTTTGTAACTGGCACAGACACTGAAGCTGGTAAGACCTACGTGAGTACGCTCATCGTAAAAGGTTTGGTGGATGCTGGCTATCGGGTAGGTGTGTACAAACCGGCAGCCAGCGGCTGCGTCCACGATGGGCAGGCTTTGGTCTCTCAGGACGCGCTGGCCTTGTGGAATGCGGCAGGCCAACCCCTGACGCTGGACGATGTCTGTCCCCAGCGATTTCGCGCGGCACTGGCTCCCCATTTGGCAGCCCGCATCGAAGGCAAAACCATCGATACCGATCGCCTGCGGAAAGGGATTGAAGCCTGGTCGGACCAATGCGACATCGTCATCGTGGAGGGGCTGGGCGGTTTAATGAGTCCCGTCAGCGATCAGGAGTATGTGGCCGATCTGGCGATTGACTTTGGTTACCCGCTGGTTGTTGTGGCTCGCAATATGCTGGGTGTCATCAATCAAACCATGCTCACCCTGATCGCCGCCAGTTGTTTTCGCGACGGACTACAGGTGGCCGGCATCATTCTCAATGACCTGCAACCGTTTTCGAGCGACAGCAGCCAGGATAGTAATCTCGAAGAAATCTCGCGGCGCAGCCTGTCGCCGGTACTGGGTCGCGTACACTACCAACAAACCGAATTTCATCCGGCCATCGATTGGTTTGCCTTATCCGGCTCTGGCAACAAGCGCGATTAGTTGGGTAGCGCCACGTCTTGTTATGATTTGTTGAAGCGTCGTCACACAGGAGTTGGCAACCAACTAGATTTGTCAGATACCGCCACGTGGATATTGCCCTGACCTTCAGCGTTTTCGTGACCGACAAATCCGTTGAACAGTTTGTTTGGACATCGCAGCATCGGAGGCGTCGAAACAGCAATCCTGTTGCCAACACCTTTCCCGCCAGCACCGGCCCTGTGCCGGTGGAGCGCTGACTTGTCTGCTACAAAAGCGCTTCGTATGGCGCCCACCTCGCCACCCCTGGCCTCGTGCGCTACCGGACGGTGACTACTTGATTCTCAGAGATTGCGGCGGCTCCCCGTGTTCGAAACTCAAAATCCTCATCATCAGAACCCATAAGGGCTTGTCTAATCGGCCTCAAAATGAAAAACCGCCAACGGACGGAACCCATATGAACCAATAGCCGGCCCTGTCCATCCTATTTCGATTGCTTGACATGTTACGGCCCTTGAATTCTGAAGCCCAATTGTCGTATAACGTTGGAAGACAGTTGCCATCACTACCTGCGGATGTGGCGGAATTGGCAGACGCGCAAGATTCAGGTTCTTGTGCCCGCAAGGGCGTGGAGGTTCGACTCCTCTCATCCGCACTGAACAGCAAAATGAGGCCAATCTCAGCAATCAAGACGGCGGAAAACTCGCAACTATTTTGTGGGAGCGAGGGGACAAGCATTTGAGCCTTTTTGACAGCCTACGCGAATTGACTATGGCAAATTAGGTGCGATTTTGGTGTCGCTAGTTTGACGACAGCGAAGTCAAATCGATACCACTTGGCTGTCCTTGCGATCTGATGCACCCACTTGAGTGACCTGGAGTGCTCGTCGAGATTTGCATCGCTGAAGATGGTGATGGAAACCGTCAAGACTGTCGAAGGCGCAAAAAAAGCCGACGAACGCTTTGACGGCTTCCGTTACTATTCGATCAGCCATCTATTTCATGCACCCCGCAACCTGAAATAACACTCGCCCGCCTCCGGTTGGCGGTGGAAAACCGTCACGGATTCAGGCGAAAAGCGTGATTGTCGAACAATTGCCCCCATTGGTTGATTCTTGGACGATGGCAAACCAAAGCAGGGTTTCGAACAATTGAGAACCATCGTTCTACATTAGACGTGAACGGTTACGGCGGTGGTGATCCGGATTCTGTCTGGAATTGTCCGCCCCTGCCATCCTTCTCGCCTTGGGTTCTACGATCCGGTGCTGTTGAATCCGATTGGCACGATCTGTGCAACACTGTCTTGTGGAGAGCAACGAGGATTGCTGGAAGAAAAGTCGGTAGGTGGATCATGTTTCTCAATGAATTTCTAGTTCTATTTGGAGGGATGTTAACCCTGGTGTTCGCTCTGTTTGTGACGGCGATCCCCTGCGAAAAGCGGACTTAAACCTTGGTCGGGAGGGGTGATTGCCGGGAGAATTGCGGAGAAACCAGCCCATTTTTGGCATTCCGGGTTCAATCCGCCTGCCAAAGACTTGAATACGCCAAACGGGCTTTTACAATCGAATTGAAAGCCTTTGGCATCAACTTTGGCGTTTGCGTAAGCTGTGAGGTCCCCTGGAACACGGATGTTGTCCGAATTTGTTCTGTGTGATCGGCACAGTCGGTCCCGTCCCAAGTCAGCTTGGGAGGGTCGGGCGTTTTGGTCGATTGAAATCCATACAGCGCGCCGCGCGTTTGTCGTCAATTAACAGGGAACACGAGCTGAGATGTCGAATTTATTGAACTTGAACGAGGCCGCCAGGTACCTGGGCATTTCGGTGGAAAAGCTCAAAGACCTCCGCGCTCGGAATCTGGTTTCCGCAGTCCGCGTCGGCTCCGACTGGAAGTTTAAGCAGTCGGAACTGAACGAAGCCAAAAAACGTTTGGCTTCGTTGAGCGATGCATCGGACCCCAGCGACTTTGAGTTGAGCGATTCATCGGGTGGGGACGCCGTGTTGGTGGACGACAGCGATGAGAGTGTCGAGATGGCCAAGGCCAAGGACAGCGGCCATGTGCTGGAAGATGATGAGATTTCATTTGGAGAGAGTAGTCTCGATTTGGCGGCAGGGAGCAGTGGCAAGCTACTGACAGGTGACCATGTGCTGGACGACGGGCCAGAGTCCGACGAAGAACCGGCGTTGTCAACGGGAAAGCTGTTAGGTGGCGACGACGATATCAGTTTAATCGATGAGAGTTCCGATAGTGATTCACCGCCTGGGAGTTCCGAAATGAGCAGTGACTTTGATGACGATAGCGAATTGGAATTGGACGACAGCGACTCCAGCGCGGAATTGCAGTTGAACAAAGGGAATAAGGCTGGAAATGGCGACGACTTTGCGTTGTCCGACGATGTTCTGGAACTGGGTGGATCCGATATCGACGATTTCGAATTGTCGGACAGCAGCGACTTGATCAGCTTGGTCGATTCGGCCGAGCAAGACGCGGCGACCTTGATGCAGGACGACGATTTCAATTTGACGCCCATGGAAGACTCCGAATCGGACGATACCAGCGGCTCGCAGGTCATTGCGTTGGAAGAATCCGATCTGTTTGCCGACGATGCCGCGGCGACTCAATTGCACCCTCAAGGCTTTGCTCCACAACCTGGTTTGATGCCGGCGACTGGATTCGAATCGTCGTATGCGCAACCCGCTGCCGTCGCTACTGTGCCGGAAGTCAACTATACGGGGCTTCAAGTCCTTGCGTTAGGCGGCTGCGCGTTGGTGATGTTGCTGGGCGGCGTCATCGCCTATGAAATAGCGCGAAACATGTGGATGCCCGACGATCAAGTATTGCGGACGGGCTTTTTGCAATCGCTGATGGATTTGTTGGCATTTGATTAGAGCAACGACACAGCGTTGAACTCTTCCCAAGGCTGGCCGCGAAACGTGCCAGCCTTTTTCTTTGGCTTACCTCACCAGAGCCTCATGATGTCGAAAGCGTCGAACGAAACATCGCTGCCACCAATGGACAACAAATGATGTTTGGATTGTACGATAATAATTCGGTCAAAAAGATCGCGATGTTTGTCGAGGGGAAACCGAAGTCACTCGTAATGAACGCAGTCATCGAGCGTAATACTGAGAACTCTCAGGCCGAAAACTCTGATCGCGGTTGTCAGGAAACCATCAAACTGAACCGACAGACCGACTTTTCTCAAATTTAGTTTAATGCCTATCCCAGAACCTAAATAACCGGCCCGAAGTGCCGTCGAGTGAACCGTTGGCCGACGCGGAAGCCCCGGTTTGGGGATAGGCTCTTCATTGTCGGAATAGCCGCATTGCGCGAACACCGGTTTTCCGATGCTTGAATCGGACTCCAACGTGTTCCAGTTGACTCAGTTCGTCCCTACATCTTGGCTGTGACAGAGCATTGGCTGAACGTTGACCAGAAAAACATTCCTGACTTCTTGCAGGTTGTCGTTCCATCGTGAGACGGTTACGATATTCGCATGATTGCCAGAGCATTGTTACATGAAATCGTGGATTACGCCGGGTTGTTTCCGCCTGCCAGCTTGGGGTTGGATGACGTCGTATCTAACTTTGGACAATACGTCCATTCGGAACATGGATGGATGTTGGGGCGATTGGTTGTTCCAGTCGCACAATTGACAGCCTTTGCAGACAAAGCCCGAACGGTCTGGACCGGTCCCGAATTGTGGCGGATCAGTTGCCTGGTTCCCGCCCCGGCGCTCGCCGACGAGTCCTGGCAACTCCACCTGCGCATCATTCGAGAATTCAATGAGACTCACGGCGTATGGGCACGTATCGATACGATCGAAACGAAGGCCGATGATTGCGGCTTGATCACTGAATTGGGTGACGCCTTTGACAGGTCCATCAAGACGTTTTGGGAACTCCCTCTGGATGATCGCCTGACGGTCATGGTCTCGGAACTTGCCAGTGTGGGAAAGGGCGAACATTTCGCCAAGATTAGAATGGGCGGAACTATTGCATCTGCTTTTCCGCCACCCCAACAAATTGCCCGATTTATTCGCACTTGCTCGCAGGGGAGTGTCGGCTGGAAAGCGACAGCCGGTTTGCATCATCCGCTGCGAGGCGATTATCGGTTGACTTACGATCCCGACAGTCCGTGTGGGGCAATGTACGGCTATTTGAATGTATTTTTTGCAGCGGCCATCGACCGCTTTTTCTGCCCGGATGAGTCTGAATTGACCGCGTGTTTGCTGGCCGACGAACCTTCTGAATGGGAGTGGACCGATCATTCGATTCGTTGGCAAAGCTGGACGTTGGACGAGTCCCACATTCTCGAAACGCGGCAACGGGTGGCATTGTCCTTTGGCTCATGTTCGTTTGTGGAACCGGTTGAGGAATTCCAAACGCTGTGGCGGGATGTGTGGCGCTGCAATCCTTCATTGATTTGAGGAATGAAGCTCATGGAATTGACCAACGAAACACACGATCCCAGCTTGCAATCATGGATCGAGTCGGCCAATGACGCCCGGACCGATTTTCCAATTCAGAACTTGCCCTATGCCTGTTTTCAGCGCCAGGGAACCACACGAATCGGTGTGGCGATTGGAGACATGCTCGTAGATCTGCTAATCCTGGCAGACCGTGATTTGTTGCCGACATCGGCTGCGGGTGCTTGCCGACGGGAATCATTGGCAGAGTTGATGGCCAGTCCATTGGAGGTGCGGCGAGGACTGCGCCGGTGCTTGTCTTCGTTATTGAGCGATGCACAAAGTCCGTTGGCGAGCCGAGCGGAAGTGCGGCGCGATGCGTTATTGCGGCAGTCGGAGGTGACCCTGGTCCTGCCAGCCCGCATCGGAAACTATACTGATTTTTACGCCAGCGTTTATCACGCGACCAATGTGGGGTCGATGTTTCGCCCCGACAATCCATTGTTGCCCAATTACAAGCATATCCCCATCGGTTACCACGGTCGGGCTTCCAGTATTGTCGTCAGCGGCCATCCGGTGGTTCGGCCTTGTGGACAACTGCCGTCGAATGACCCGCAAGGCGATCCGAGCTTTGGACCTTGCCGAAATCTGGACTATGAGTTGGAAGTCGGTGTTTTGGTCGGGAGCGGCAACGCATTGGGTCACACCATCCCGTTAGCGGAAGCCGAATCGCACATGTTTGGATTAGTGTTAGTCAACGATTGGTCGGCTCGCGACATGCAGCGCTGGGAGTACCAACCGCTCGGTCCATTTTTGGCCAAGTCGTTTGCTACCAGTATTTCGCCATGGGTGGTGACCACGGAGGCCTTGGCGCCGTTTCGCAAACCGGCTTTCAATCGTGCGGACGACGATCCCACTCCCCTCCCCTACCTGCGCGACGAAACGAATGATGCACACGGCGCGTTCGACATCGAGTTGACGGTTCACATGTCTTCGAGCAAGATGCGCGCAGCTCAGATGCAACCTTTCGAACTCAGCCGCGGCGATTTCAGCCAGATGTACTGGACGCTGGCTCAGATGATCGCGCACCACTCCAGCAATGGGTGCAACCTCCAGACTGGCGATTTACTGGCCAGCGGGACGGTCAGTGGCCCGCAGCGCACATCGCGTGGATGTCTGTTGGAATTGACTTGGGACGGGGAATACGGGACCCCCTGCCCCGGCAGCCAACGGACACCCATCACGCTGCCGACGGGCGAGACCCGGATCTTTTTGGCCGACGGCGATCAGGTGATCTTGACCGGTCGCTGCCATCGACCTGGATTTCGATCGATCGGTTTCGGTTCATGCGAGGGGACGATTGGGCCGGCGCGATGTTGATCGAGGCCCACAATTCTCATGAGTGCATCGCCTTTTCGACGTTATCTCGTTCCGTTTGATCCGCGCCGGTCACTGCATCGTTTTGTGGATGTCTTGATTTTGGGAGGCGGGTTGACCGGGTTGCGGGCAGCTTTAGCATGTGATCCCGCGTTGGAGGTGCTGGTCGTCACCAAGGACCAATTAGCCGAATCCAACAGTAGCTACGCACAAGGGGGCGTGGCCAGTGTCATCGACCCCGAAGACCGCATCGAATGGCACGTCCGCGACACGTTGATTGCTGGAGCCGATCTATGCGATCTGGCGGCAGTCGAGATGGTGGTTCAGCAAGGCCCCGAATCGATCCGCGAGCTGATCGCTTGGGGGACTCAGTTTGACGTGCAACGCGATCAATTAGCGTTGGGGCGCGAAGGGGGGCATTCTCACAATCGGATCGTCCATGCCTTGGGTGACGCCACGGGTCAGGAAATCATGCGGGCAGTCATCGCGAAAGCTCGCGCTCAATCCCACGTGGAGATTATCGAACGCGCGTTCACGTTGGACCTGTTAACACAAGGCAATCGATGTAGTGGTGCCGTCATATTTCATCGCGACCAGATGCAGTTGGTGTGGGCGAAGCAGACGATCTTGGCCACTGGGGGCGCGGGGCAACTTTACCGCGAAACGACCAATCCACTGGTGGCGACGGCCGATGGTCATGCCATGGCCATTCGAGCTGGTGTGGCCGTCCGCGACATGGAGTTTATGCAGTTCCATCCCACGGTTTTGTATATTGCGGGGGGAAGTCGGAGTTTGATCACGGAGGCCGTTCGCGGCGAAGGAGCCTATTTGATCGATCGCGAAGGGCATCGGTTTATGCCCGAATACGACGAACGGGCCGAGTTAGCTCCGCGCGATGTTGTCTCTCAGGCGATTGTGCAGCAGATGGAGAAGACGCAGCACGCTTGTGTCTATTTAGACATGAGCCACTTGGATGCCGAACACGTGCGGACGCGATTTCCTGGTATCCTCCAGGCTTGTGCCAAGTTTGGGATCGATATCACGCGAGATCGGATACCGGTTCGACCGGGAGCCCATTACATGTTGGGAGGAGTGGCGGTTGATCTGGAGGGGCGGACTTCGATGGAAGGATTGTGGGCAGGAGGTGAGGTGACCAGCAGCGGGTTGCATGGTGCCAACCGCCTGGCATCGAACAGCTTGCTGGAGGGACTCGTATATGGACACAAGGCGGGGTGCGCGGCCAGTGCGGCTGCACATGGAATCTCGCGTTGGTCTTGGCCGAACGGTTTGGACCGGATGGGCGATGTACCGAACCTGGTGGATACTCCGCTCGATTTCGACGACATCCGCAACTCGCTGAAAAGTCTGATGTGGCGTGCGGTCGGTGTGCGGCGAAATCAGGCGGGATTGGTTGAAGCTTCCGAGGCGGTTCGGCAATGGCAATTCACGTTGTCGCGCCAACGGCTGGCCGACCCGGCGGCTTGGGAATTGCAGAATCTGTTGGATGGGGGAACCATCATGATCGAGGCGGCCGTGCGGCGCGAAGAGTCGCGAGGGGTCCATTTTCGAGAGGATTTTCCGCAACCGAATCCGCATTGGAGACAGCATCTCAGCTACTCCTTGGGCCAGTGGAAAACGGAGCCGGTGTCGGAGGGATGACGCCTCGACAGAAGGATTATTGTGGACAACAATTTGAACGCACCTGTGCCGCCGCGAACAACGCGATGGCTCCGGTGGGTCAGACTGTGGATAAAAAGTAGTGTAACCGTTCACGGAAGTTGGTGGAAAGACATGATTGTGGAAAGGCAAGTTTGTTGAACAATAGTCCTCAATTGTTCACTTCTCGACAATGGTCAACCTCAGCCAGGGTTTCGAACCATTGAGGACAATTGTTCTACAATGCTGTGAGCGGTCAAAAAGTTATCGACTTTCGCGGCGGGCGATTTTAAAAACAGGGGAACGGGTGGCAAGGCCTGCTCCTGAGTGGGGGCAAGCGATTGAAACATGGTTGACGGGACTTTGACAGACCAACCCACACAAGATTCGAGCACTTCTGCGGAACACAAACCGTCCTCGGTGAGCGGTACGCCGATGATCGAGGCACAGCACTTGTCGAAGTTCTACGGCATCTTTGCGGCCACGCGCGACGTTTCATTTCAAGTGCATCAAGGCGAGGTCGTCGCTTTCCTGGGCCCCAATGGTGCTGGGAAAAGTACCACGATGAAGATTCTGACCGGGTATTTGTCCGCGTCGGAAGGCCGCGCGTTTATTGCGGGGCACGATATGGCAACGGACCGCTTGGCGGGCTCGCGCAAATTGGGGTATTTGCCGGAAACTGGTCCGCTCTATCCGGACATGACGCCGTTCAGCCTGCTCGATTTTTTTGCCGAAGCGCGCGGACTGAACAAAAAAACCAAACTGGACCGGATTGCGAAAGCGGTGGAGTTGTGCAGCCTGGGAAGTGTGATCTACAAGCCGATCAGCAAACTTTCGAAAGGATACCGGCAGCGCGTCGGGATGGCACAAGCCTTGATCCACGAACCTGAAGTGTTGATCATGGACGAGCCGACTTCTGGACTGGACCCCAACCAAATTCTGGGCGTCCGCGAAACGATGCGCCGACTGGGTCAGGAGAAGACCATTCTCCTTTCGACTCACATTTTGCAGGAAGTCCGAGCGATGTGCAGCCGTGTGATTTTGATCAATGAAGGCGTGTTGGTATTTGATGGTCCGCTGCTGGAACTCGAATCCAATGGCCGCACGCTGGAGACCGCATTTGCCGAGTTGACCGGTCACGATCCGGTGACGGGTGTACGACTCAGTACCAACGAATTGGCGGATTGACATGAATCAATTCATCGAAGTGGTTTTCATGTTGGGTATTGACCTCATGTTTTTCGTGGGGTTGGTGCTGTGTATGCTGCCGCTCGGGTTGTGGCGCCAAGCAGCATTTGCCGTGATGAAACGGAATTTTGTCGGGTATTTCAGCAATCCGACGGGTTACGTGTTCTTGTGTCTTTTCGTATTGCTCACCAGTTTCGCGGCTTTCTGGCCGCACGAGTTTTTCACCACGAACTTGGCGAATTTTGATCAGCTCAATCGTTTTTTGCCCTACATCATGATGGTGTTCATTCCTGCGATCACCATGAGTATTTGGGCGGATGAACGGCGGCAAGGTACGGACGAGTTGTTATTGACGCTCCCTGCCAAAGATTTCGACATTGTGATCGGCAAGTATTTTGCGGCGGTGTTGGTCTTTACCGTCTCTTTGCTGTTTTCACAGCTCTCGAATTATGCTGTGCTGGTGGCGATGACCGGCGGGCAACTCGATTCGCTCCTGTTGTTTTCGACATATATGGGTTATTGGTTCATGGGCCTGGCGATGCTTTCGCTGGGGATGGTGGCATCGTTCCTGACGAACAACTTGACCGTGGGCTTTGTGTTTGGGGCGGCGTTTAATGCCCCGTTGGCTTTTTTCTCGAACGCGGATGTGATCCTTTCCAATACCACATGGATTCAGCGCTTATTTGAGTGGTCGCTGCTGTTTCGGTTTGAGCCATTCGGCCGGGGGTTAATCAGTGCCTCTTCGGTATGTTACTTCTTGGGTCTGGCGGCGCTGGGGAACTATTTGAGTCTCATTTTGATTGGCCGTCGGCATTGGATGGGCGGGCGCGATGGGACTTCTATGCTGTCCCATTATTTTCTGCGGGGGATTTTTCTGTTCATTACGTTGGTAGCCATTGTGTTAGTGGTCCAATACAGTCCACTCAATCGGCTGCGGGTCGATATTTCCGACAACCGAGTCAGCACACTGTCGCCGGCGACCGTGGATATCATTCAGCGCTTGGTTCAGGAAGGTGTCGATGAGGAAGGTCGCGCTCCGGCTCCGATCAAGGTCGAAGCCTATATTTCCAACAATATTCCGGGCGAGTATGTCCGGACGCGATACGACCTGGTCAACTTGTTGCGAGAACTGGACGTAATCGGTGGAAACCGCATCCAGGTGACTTTGCATCAGGGGATTGAGCCCTTTAGCAAAGAGGCGATTCTCGCGGAGCAGCGCTACGGTATTCGCCCGCAGACGGTGGTCAGCAAATCGCGCGGCGCCTGGCGCAATGAGGTGGTGGTGCTGGGGATGGCGGTATCCAGCGGTTTGCAACGCGTGGTGATCCCGTTTGTTCCCTCCGGAACGCCCGTTGAATACGAAATCGTGCGATCGATCAATACGGTGGCCCAGGCTAAGAAGCCTGTGTTGGGTGTGGTCTTGAGTGATGCCATGTTGTTGGGAGGGCGATTTCCCGTGATGGATCCCCAAACGCAACAGCCTCAGATGCTCCAGATCCCTTCGCTGATGATCATGGGTGAACTGCAAAAACAATATCAGATCGAACCGGTGGACGCGGAGACTCCGATTCCTTTGTTTGTGGAAAATGACGAAGGTGTTCCGGTACGGCGGCGTTATGATGTATTGCTGGCGGCCCAACCATCGAAGCTGACGCCACGCGAAATGCAAAACTTGATTACCGCCATCCAGCAAGGCCAACCGACGGCGATTTTCGAGGATGCCTTCCCCAGCCCCAACAACTTTTCGATCGGCGAAACGCCGTTTTTGACGGGTTCGTTTTTCCCCAAGCTCCTCCCGCGCAAAGGAAACATCGGTGCGGATATCCAAAAGTTGTGGGACGTATTGGAAATCAAAGTCGATAAGTTCCAAATTCGGGATCAATGGTGGCCGAACCTGGTCTGGAAACTGCGGTCTGATAATCCGTATCCGCGGGACCCGTCGCTGGATAGTCCTGAAGTCATGATCGTCAGCGATCGAGAGGGTGGCGGCCACCGAATTTCTCGCGACCACCCGGCCACGGAAGGCATTACCGAGTTGTGCTTCCAGTACGTGACTTATTTCA
>DAOLCX010000010.1:0-13375 GCA_035327685.1 Pirellulaceae bacterium
TTGTCTTTTGCAATGCGACCGCCGTTCAAGCTGGAGCGATGGGAGTGATCGCCATCGTGTGCGTGAACAACCTGAATCTCGTTGTAGGAGGAGCTGAGTGGTCACCGTCGTGGGTTCTCGTCCTGTCGATTGCCCTGATCGGCACTTTGACGTTGGCGAACCTGGCGGGAGTGAAATGGGGATCGCGCATCCAGAACTTCACGGTGGCGGCCAAACTGGCGGCGCTCGGGTTGGTGATTGTGCTGGGGATTGGTTGGGCGCCTTCACCGGCCCCCGATGTGCTGGCCCCCACGTCGTCGCTGGCACCTAGTGCCTGGGGGTTTATGGCCGCGATCGTTCCCACGATTTTTGCTTATGGAGGCTGGCAGCATGCGCTGTGGCTGGCGGGGGAAGTGCGCAATCCTTCCAAGGTCGTCCCGCGAGCCATTATGATCGGCGTGGCGATTGTGATTGTGACCTACCTGTCGGCCAACTGGGCCTACTTTCGATTGTTGTCTTTGCCGGAAGTTGCATCGTCCAAATCGCTGGCGGCAGATGCACTGGCCAAAGTGACTTGGTTTGGCGCGTGGGGCCGTTGGTGGATTGCCTTGGCTGTCTGCATCTCGGCGTTTGGCGTGTTGAATGCGCAGTTGTTGTCGGGGCCGCGATTAATCCAAGGGATGGCCCGCGACTTCCAGTTGTTTTCGATATTTGCCAATTGCCGCGGGCCATCGGCTGCACCGGTTGCCGCCATCGTATTATTAGGTTGCCTGTCGGCAGGTCTGCTCGTACTCGCTGGCGAGAACGGTTTGGGCAAACTGACGACGGGGGTCGTGTTTGTCGATGGGATATTTTTTGCGCTCACCGGGTTGGCATTAATAGGAGTTCGTCGCGCCGCGGCGGGTGACATCACCCCCGCATTTCGAACGCCCTGGTATCCTTGGATTCCGTTGTTGTTCAGCGCAGGGATGTTCGGAGTGGTGATTGGTTCATTTGCCAATGCGGACGTTCGCAGTTCAGCAGTGATTGGCATCCTTTGGATACTCGGCGCCATCGCCATCTATGGTGTCGGTTTACGGCTTCGCAAGATGGGGCAAACAAGCAAATAAGCTCAACAGGGCCTGATTGGATTTGACTTTGTAGATCCCCACCCCCAACGCAATGACAAATCGAGGTTCGATTGCTGGAGATAGTCAGCCAACTCATCACCCGGCAGACTATCCGGTGAGACCAGTTGGTCATGGCATTCGGCAGTAGTCACGATTTTATGATCCTGCCACCCCAGCTATAGGCTCACCACGTCTGCGGCCGGTTTAAGCTTGGAAACTCCGACCTCAGAACCAAAGTGGAGCCTGCTCGTTTAGGGCTCGCTTGCTTGCGCTTCGGGCCTGTAATCTAGGTATTGGGATCGACACTGAACTCTGGGGGACTTGTCGCGATACGTATGCGCGCCGTGCCTACTTGGAATGAAGTTGGAAGGATTGCGATCCCGTCCAACGTTGGGATAAGCACTACGGCTTTTTGACGGATGTTGTGGAAGTGGTAGAGTTGGCCGGAAGCGTGGCGGGGTTGAGATTGCGGTAGTCTCGAAGCGATACCGATTTGAAGCCCAGCCAATTTCTTTTGGCCTGCTCAATCCGCTGTCGGTCGGCATCCGACAAGGTCCAACCGGTATGGTGCTGCGATTTCCAGTGGACCCGGTGGCGCGGCAAAGCGGCTGAGTGAATCCACAACTCAACCTCTGCCGGAATCCAACCTGCCTTGCGTAACGATTGATTGACGGCGATCCGAGTGAAGGGGGGCAAACGCTGAGGGTCGGTGACCGATAAGCGCGCAAAGACATCCAAGTATTCATAGTAGGGAACCAACAAACTGCCGTCTCGCGGCAATTGGCCCGTCACACGATAAGTCAAATGCGCATTGCTCAACTCGATGGTCATCGCGGCCAGGTCCATCTGCTCGCGCAATTGCGGGTCTACCAAAAAGCTCAAGTCCTCATTTTCCGCCAACTCGCGGCGCTGCTCTTCCAGCATGCGGACGAGTTCGTAGCTTTCCAGAACCAATTTCACTTGTCGCCTGTAATCCAGCAAGATCAATTGGTGTTTGCGCGAATCGTAAATGATGACCTCCCTCGGTTCCTTCGATTGGAGATCGTAGGAAAAGTCAAGCGCCAGGCCTCCGTCGTAAAGTGTCAGGCTTTCCGCCAGCATCTCACTTGTCGCAACATCACACACTTGTGACTCAACACGAAACGATTGACTGAAAAGGTCGGTCTCAAACAACACAGAGAAGATGGTGCTCAGCCCGATTCCCAAACACAACTGAAGTCGCAGCCCTGGTACCAAACCTGTTCCGAACATGATTGATTTCCTTTGCGTACTCGCATTCTGTCTGAATTCGAAATTGCGCATGCCGTGCGCCTCTTTGAAATCTGCGGCAGAAGTCTGGAGATTTATTCCGCAGGAAGCAAGAATCGGGTTCCAAACGGCTCGCCGCGCCAGACCTTCCCGCGACATCGAGACTAATGGCATTCGCCAACCGCGTCCAGATTGGTTTTTTGGGGGTGCTAGCCCTTCGTGACGAGTCCAAGAGATTTCCTTTTTAAGAGGGAGCTTGGCACCGGCGGGTATGCGGCTTGAAGCAGTTCCATCAGGCCTTTGATGGAAGCCGCCGAATTCCCGCCAGTGCCACCATGGTTTCCACGTTGGTGTTGGCGCGTTACTTTGGTGGGTGGGCTGCCAACCAAGCCTCGGCCGAATCGGCAGGTTGCCACGACGAAAGGTGGCGAGCGCGTTGAGACAAAACCCGTTGGAGTCGCCTGGAAAGCAACTGGCTGGAGACTAGCGACTGATGATCCAGTCCCAGTTGCTGCATCACTTCCACCAATAAGTCGTGGCCAGCCGAGGCAAACGTCGGGTCGTCCAAGGCCACGTAATAGCCCAGCTGGCTAGGCACAGCCCCTCTTTTGAAAAACTCGACCAACAATCGGTCTGGAACTGGATGTGGGAATCGTTCCGCAACGATCACAGCCAGTCGCTGTTGGATTGCGGGGTCGGAACGCGCCGGTATCTCCGAACTCAAAGCGCCCGCCAGTGTCAAGATAATCTGTGGTGGCGACCGCAGAATCCAATCAGACAACCAGTCCCAAGTCACCCGTGGCGGGCTGATGGCAAACGGCAATCCTGCAGTGGCCAATACCTGTTCGGCTTTTCCAAAAGTGGCCGGGAAATGAGCGATGACCAGTGTGTGCTCACCCTGCGCCACACAGGCACGGACCGCATCGCAGATGCCTTCCCATAACCGCGCTCGAGACAACGCAAAAGTGTCCAAAAAACACTCACAACGGCTATTGCCGTGGGCGGTATCCAATGAGTTCGCTCTCTGATTGCCAGCGCTGCTCATGAGAATGGATCACTGGCGACCATTGCCTTGCAAAGTCTCCGTCGGTGCATCCGCCACGGGCCTTTCCCAGCGATTGTTGTCTCGATCCCAATCGGGCATAACGCGATCTGGGTCGATGGTGACTCGGCTTATTTGTTTATCATCGATTTGGACTTCGGTTGTCCACAGATTCGTATAGTTCCAGATTTGGACCGGCAATTCGATGCGGGTATCGGTTCCATCGGTATATTCGATATGCAAAATGACCGGCATCACCATTTCGCGCAGGTTGGCCAGTTGAATCCGCGCCAGTCCAGAGGAGTTCATTTCACGAACGTCAACGACCGCTTGATCCAGGGGGATGTTCTCCAAAAACCAACCGCGCCAAAACCAGGCTAAGTCAACTCCGGTTCCATTCTCCATACAGCGGAAAAAGTCGGCGGGTTGCGGAGACTTAAAGGCCCAGGCTCGGATGTAATGTTTGAACGCCGTGTCGAATCGTTCCGGCCCCAGAATCACCTCACGCAACATTCGCAATCCGACAGCCGGCTTGGTGTACTGCAAGCTGCCGAGCATTTCGGGGCGGATTTGATCAGCGGGGAGTGCAATCGGTTGAATATGGTTGCGTCCCAGCATGCGGGCCATGGCCCGCGCGGAAAAAGGAGGCCATTGCGAAGGGAGCGCCAGCCCATTGACCACATGTTCATACTCCTCAAACCGATCGTACTCGTTGATAAACGAATTAAATCCTTCGTCCATCCAGGCGTGTCGCCGCTCGTCGGAGTTGACCATCATGGGGAACCAATTGTGGCCGATTTCGTGCGAAGTGACTCCAAACAACCCGCGCCGGTCGCGATCGCCGCCGCAGAAGATGATCATTGGATACTCCATCCCCCCCACGTTCCCATTGACGTTGGTCGCGGTGGGGTAGGGATATTGGAACCACATATCGCTGTACTTCAGAATCGAATGGCGCAACATTTGTGTGCTCTCTTGCCAGGCCGTGCGGGCTTCGCGCGGATAGACCGATTGCACCAGCACCTGAGAACCATCTTCCCATTGAATACCTGCGGCATCCCAGACAGTTGCTGCAGAACTTGTCCAGGCAAAGTCGCGCACCCGATCGGCGGCAAAATGCCAGGTCAAAGGCCCTTCGCCCGCGCGGATTGAACTTTCTGCTCCGATCTCTTCCAGTCCGCGAATGGTCACAGTCTGGCGGCTGTTGGCAGCCAACGCCAAGCGTTGGTGCTGTTGTTCAGTCAGCACCTCGTCGGGATTGAGCAGCACACCGGTGGCACAGACCACGTGGTTGCGGGGGGCCGTGATCAGTACTTCGTAGTGTCCAAAATCCGTGTAGAACTCTCCCTGCCCTAAATAGGGCAACGTGTTCCATCCATGCACATCGTCGTATTTGCACACCTGGGGGAACCACTGCGCCAACTGGAAAACCTTGCCTTGTTGAGCGCGGCGGATACCCATCCGATCGATTCCGTACTCGGGAATATTAAACGACCAGGCGATTTCAAATTGGAATTGCCCACCTCGAGGCTGGAGCGGTTGAGGCAGGTCAATCCGCGCCATGGTATCGTACACGCGCAGTGTTAAATCGAGTTCCCCGCTCCGAACGTATTGGATATCAAACCCTCCATCAAACGCCTGGCGATTATTGAATCGTGAACCGGGGGGGGTGAACATCGTACCTTGACTGTTGTTTCGGAACAGGTTCTGTTCGAGCGCAATCCACAAAAATGTCAATTCATCCGGGCTGTTGTTCGTGTACGTGACGATTGCCTTGGCGGTCACCGATTCGCGTTCTTCGTCCAATTCCACTTCCATGCGGTAATCCACTTGTTGCTGCCAATAATCTTCGCCGGGGAGTCCAGCCGCCGTCCGCAGTCGATTGGGAGTGGGCAGGTCGAGCGGAGAAAAAATAGTCCGGTTGGGGCGGGCCTCCAGTGTCCTGTAGCGCAGTTCGGTCCGCGCGCTATCGTTGCTGTCTTCATCTTGCCTTCCCAGCGCCTGCCGCGACCCTTGATTGGCGTGGACCAGGCCCAACACCAAGGAAACAAACAACACCATGCGCCAGGTCTGTCTCCCGGTGGCCGCTAGTCGATTCACGAAATTCTCCTTGTGAAATCAATGTCAGTTCTGCACGTCAACCATCTGGCAACGTGCCGTCTATTGTACTGGGCTTTTTGGCCGAGAGGTCCACGCTAAAAATGCAACGAACCTCGTGTTGTTTTCGATCGAATGGGCGCCGCCGATCTGTCACCACCATCGACGGGGATGCATCCACTCGAATCGAAACCAACGCAAACTCGTGCAACAGCGGCATCGGAAGGGCCCCAGCAACCAAATCATTCCGAACGTGATGCCGACCAGGTACGAATAATACCATCGACTGGACAGAGCTGTCGCGTGCCTTTCCATGCGGTGACAGCGAAAACAGTACATCCGGCCATCCCAATGGGTGCCGAGGACTTTCTGGAATTCGGCCTCTTCAATTGCTGCCGGATCAATTTCTTCCGCATCGAATTGCGTATCCATCGTACCGACGGACTTCGCGACGGACGGGGTAGCGTACAATGGCTCATCCGCCTTGGCCCCGGGGGCCAAATCGGACTGGCCTACGCCGCCACTCATACCAGCGGGTTCGTCGGGTCGCGAGTGAGTCATGAAGTTTTGAATATTAAGTGACGGCGCTCATCTCGTCGTCACCTTGGACATGTCCAGGTTTCTCCCGAAACCGATCTCGATTATTAGTATATTCAGGACAGACCCAACAGCCAAGGTCATCGTATGCGATATTGGATTGCCAACACCACGTCTCTAACGAGGTTGCACCCTAAATCACAAAATCGAGTTTTCAAAGGGTCGCGAAATAAAGGAAGAACTGATGGACAACGAGGACGAATTAGGTTTTCTGCGGGAAGCCATTCGATTATCCGAAGAAAAGATGTCGGAAGGGGCCGGAGGCCCGTTTGGGGCGGTCGTTGTGCAAAACCAACAGGTCATTGGTCGAGGCTGGAATTGTGTGACCTCTCTCAATGACCCGACGGCCCACGCTGAAGTCATGGCGATTCGCGACGCCTGTTCCCGCCTGGGCAGTTTTAGCCTGGCCGGCTGCCGGATTTTCAGCAGTTGCGAACCCTGCCCATTGTGCTTGGCAGCGATTTATTGGGCGCGCCTCGATGAATTGGTCTTCGCCGCGTCTGGTTCTGATGCCGCCGCCGCAGGTTTCGATGATCAGTTCATCTACCAAGAACTTTCCAAGCCTTGGCAACAACGGGCCGTTCCCGTGCGCCAGGCCCTGCGCGACGAGCCGCTGCGGACGTTCCGGCAATGGCTCAACAAGTCAGATCGGATCACCTATTGAGCCGATCATCAACTCAACACATGGCTATCGATCGACGATCCGCAATTTAATCTCATCCGAATTGCCGCGCAACTCGGGCGCATACATCGCGTGGGCTTTGGCTGGCAATGCGCTGAACTGCCCTGGGATTTCACTGCGCAACCTGTAACTGACGCTGTGACGACCGCGGGCCAGAGTTCGCATGAAAAACGCCACGCGTTCGTCGCGGAATTCGACATACGCTCCCAACCCCCCTGTCGTATAGCCGCTGCGCAAATCGACCGGTTCGAAACCGGCCGCTTTCATGTCCTCAAAGATCACGTACTCGTAATCGTTCTTGGATTCGATCTCCAATTCGATTTCAATCAAGTCGCCGCTGATCAGTTCCGAAAGATTTTGTAACTCGACGCGATCGTATTTTTCGACTTTCTGATCGACCGCTTGGCCGCGATCGCCTTGGACCACCGCCTCGGCCCCTTCTCGCTGCACTAACTTGTATATCTTCCGCTGGACTTTGATTTCCAATCCGGCAGAAGTAATAAAATCCTCCAGCGTAAAATTGGTCACGTAAGCGTTGGCATAGACCGGGCCTTTGCCTTGGCGCCGGATTTCCACGCGATGTGCACCACTGGTCAATTCGGCCCCCTCGACGATAAACGAGTTGTCGAATTGGAACAACACTTCAGGAGTAATTTCGACGGCCTGTTTGAGTACGCCGTCCAGCCAAATCTCGACGGTCATCTCCGGCCGATCTTCACCGCTGCGCTGCAAATAATCGGCCAGGGCTTCGATGCAGACAGCCGTATCGCGCGTACTGTTCCAATACGTTCCATGTCGCCGGTTATTGAGCAAGTACTTCACTAGCCCCGCTGCTTTAGGGTCTTGCGGATTGACCCGCGACAGGAGCTTCAAATAATAAGCATTGGCCTCGATCGTATCGCCGTACCAGTACCACCAGTAATTTCCGTGGTTGGGCAAGTCGATATAGGCCGTTTGGTTTTCATCATCGACTTTGACAAACTGGTCGATGTTTTGGATCAGCATATCGCGGCGCTCAAGGTCTTGCTGTTTGTCCAAGGCCAAGCCAAACAATGCCATCCCGTACAAGCTCAACTTCAGTCGGTCGCGATACAAATAGTCTTTCATCACATCGCTGGCGATGTCGGCATCGAGCAGCACCATATAGACCAATGCATCCAAGTTATCAGCTTGCATTTTGTAACGCGCGTTCCGCGGCCATTTGTCGCTAGGCAAATCGCGCAGGCGATCCCCCTCTTTCAACAGCGCAACCTGCTCCTGCTGATACCTTTGCAGCCAGGTCACGCCCCGTTCCAAGACATCGGGGACCAGTGCCACGCCATTTTCCTTGGCCAATTGCAGACCGTGCACAACCACGGCCGTGGTATGCGGATAACTCCGTTCGCCGTACCCCGAGAACCAGCCCCAACCGCCGTCGCTGCACTGCATGGACGTCAGATCGCGGACGCCTTGTTTGACCATCCGCTCGACCTCGTCTTCATCAAACACTGGATTTCGCTGCAAACGTTTCCACTGCGCTGCCCGTAGTTGCGGATCGCCAATCTGTTGCGCATTCAAGTTGGTCCGTTTGTCGCGAATGGCCGCCAGGTCCAAGTTCATTCGCTTCAAGATGTTTTGCGTCAGAACCGTGGGCAAGAAGCGATTCAGCGTCTGTTCCGTACATCCGTAAGGGTAATCGACCAGGTAGGGAAGCGCATCGACCATGGCTCCGGCGAGTGTGGGTGAAAAGCGGACTTCCAATCGCGATTGGTCTGGGCGCCGTTCTTCGGGTACCGTGAATTCGATCGCGGTCGAGTTCTGGTCAGCGCGGACTACATTGCTGAACGATTCGGTTTTCAGCATCCCGTGCACGAAGACCGGAAATTTCATTTGCATGGCGTCCGATTCGACGTCGGTCAAGGCGGTCATCGTGATGGTCGCTTCCCCTTCGCGGACCACTTTGACGCGCCAATCGACGCGCACGTCTCCCCCTGCCGGGATATCGACAGTTTGCTCAGGGGAGTCCAGGGCTTGCAGTGTGTCACCACTCAGATCGAGGACGACTCGCGCTTGTTTGCCCGCGTCAAGATAGTTGTGAACGACAGCGGACAAGACGACTTCGTCTTTTTCCACGAAGAACCGTGGGGCCTGCAAACGGACCATGATGTTTTTGGCGGTCACCACCTCGACGGTCGCTTCGCCCACACGGGTTCCTGTCCCCAACGCCCAAGTGCGAATTTTCCAGCCCGTCAGGTTCTCGGGCATCTTGATCGAGACCTCGGCCGTTCCATCGGCGTCTGTGTGGAGATTAGCGTTCCAATAGGCCGCATCGGCAAACTCGGTGCGCACTGTGACCGGGGCCATTTCCGACGCATCGTCCGCTTGATTGTCCCTTTCCATTTTATCCATCACTGCGCCACGAGCACCAAGTTGAAATTCGGCCCCTTCCATCGCCAATGCTGCTCCGGGCGCTGAGTCTATTCCCCCAAGTCCGCCACCGCTAAGCCGATTTCGTCCGTGTTGGCGTTGATCAAATCTAAGGTTGTGATTCTCGTCGCCACCCTGCTCGACATCGGCAGCCATATGGCCAAACACACCCAAGTTCGTCATCCACTTCTGACCGCTCTTCACCAGGTTGTTCGACCAGCGCCCCAGGCTGGTTTCCGATTGCGGATGATGCTGGCGCTGCCATTTCCAGAAAAACTCGCGCATGCCCGGAACGTTTGAGCCGCCCGAAATATATTCAATTGCCCGGTCGTACATGGTCATGACCATTGTGCCGACAAAGGGCTCACCGTTCAATTCCGTCAACTTCAGCCGGACTTTAGCTTCCTCTCCAGGGAGATATTTATCGCTGGACGGCTCAATGGATACGTTGAGTACTCGCTCCACTGGCGGCACGACGATCATTTTGGCCACCTGATGCGATCTTGCACCGCTGATGGTGGTGGCTTCGATAAAGAAATTGGGCATGTCGTTATGTGTAACCGGGAATTCGTATGTCGCACTTTTTCCCTTGATCCGCAGGACGATCGGTTTCTCGGCGTACACGCCGCTACTGGGGCGCAGCCACAACAGGACAGTGGAATCCAAACGGTTGGTGTTAATCAACAAACGCACCTTGTCCCCGGGTTGGTACTCGGCCTGTTCAACCGTCAACTCCAGGTCGTTGAAGCGGAAATCGGCACCGGTGAAGCCGTCACCAACCACGGTCAAAAGCTGTCCTCCTTCGATACGGTTACCCTGCCCATCGTCCAACGTGTACGACAAGCGGTATTGTCCCGCTTGCGCGGCCCGGATCATTTGCGAACACGTGCCATCATCCTTGGGATCCAGGCTCCACGTTTCGACGACTGTCTCCTCGGGTGTTCCATCGGCGGCATATTTGATTTTCAGCAACTTCAATTCACCCCGGCCTTGCACGGGTTTACCATCTGCAGTCCGCGCAGAGAAGTGCGCGGTAAACGCATCTCCGGCACGAACGTAACCGCGATCGGTCCATGCATAAACCTTGAAAGGCTGCCGAGCGACGACCACGCTGCCACCTCCCACAATCGTTCGGCGCGACGCATCGACGACTTCAGCCGTGATCGTATACTCGTGATCGGAATCGGAATGCATTGCCTTGGCCAGCGCGGTGTCGATCTCAAACGTGAGAGTGCCATCCGGGCCGATCCGGCCTTCTTCGTCCAGTACCAACTCGGGTGGATCGGGATTGTAACCCCACCAAAATGGAACGGGTCCCAAACAGCCCCAGCGGGAGAATCCGGGATACCACGCCGTTTCTGGCGCATACCACCAATACCCCGTCCCATACAACCAATCCCACTGGCGATAAGGGAACCAGCGCTGGTCCTTCTTGGTGCGGTGAACTTTGTATTTGACATCAGCGTTGGTGACGGCCCCGCCAAAATAGTACTTGGCGACAATTTTGACCGAGATTGATTCACCCAATTGCACAGGCTTCTCAGGCGACTCCACGGTGACTTCAAACTCCGGCTTTTTGTATTCCTCGACGCGAAAAGCAACCATGCCTCCCACGCGAACTCTTCGAGGCCCGTCGTTGACGGAAATCTGGTAAGCACCCAATGTTGCAGCTACGGGAAGCGAATAGCCACCCGCCACACCGCCCCACTCATCGGTTTCCACATTCTGTTTCAAAACCTCTGTCCCCTGAGGATCGCGAATCGTCAACATCAACTTGTGGTTGGCGAAAGGATTCTGATCTCCCTGTTCATAACTTGCTTCGCGCAGCCAAAACTTGAAATGCACTTGCTGGCCGGGACGGTAGATTGGGCGATCGGTGATCCCATACACTTTGGTCTGACGATACTTGTCCACGTTGTAACGGTTGGTCCAGGCGCCTTGAAAACCCATAAACGCCATCCGACCGGCAGAGGTACGGGCGATGGTCATCCATTGGAAGTTCTGGTCAAACAACTTGGGATCCGTGACGATCAACCCGTCGGCGTCGGAGTTCTCCGCGAAGTTAGCGGTCTCCAATCGCTGTACGCGGCCGTCCTGTTCCCAGGTCGTGCGCCAACCAAAAAACTCGACATTGGCCCCTGCCACCGGTTGGCCACTCACCGCATCGCCAACGAAGTAGTAGTACGTATCAGTTCCCGGTTTTCGCAGTAGTGCCAAATCCTCAATCCACAACACGACGTGACTGGTGTTGCCGTTTTTCATCTGGGCGGTCAACAAGTAAGCGCCCGCCTTTTGCAGGGGGGTATTGACCGTCATGCGGCGATCGAAATGGTTGGGGCGCGGTTCGAGTTTCAGCGCCCATTGGGCCACTTGCTCACCCTGGTATTTGCGTCGGTTCCCCTCGACCAAATCATGGCCAATCGAATCGATTTGCAACTGCTGCCAATCGAGATTGCGCGGTTTGGAATTCAGGTAAGCCTTGATGTCTTTGAGCAATTCATCGATCTTCAATCGATGCGCCGTAAAGGAGACTTCTTGACCGTTGCGGAAGCGAAATTCGACGGTGGCACCGGCGTCTGCCGGTTGCGACATGATCGGTTCAAATCGACCCCAAGGATCGACGATTTGTGACAACCGATCGCGGCGACCATCATTGGCGCCACTCACTTCGATCGCTTGCCGCCAATAGGTTGCCGCGCGCGGATATTGTTGGCGGTCCTCAAAAATACTGGCCAATGTCGCATATGCCGTGTCCTGATATGTCGATCTCTGTTGAGAGATTTTCTGGAACCAGCGGATCGGATTAAACTCGTCTGGCAACGTGATGCGTTTGACGCCGGTGGCCAGGCGAGCAATCGTTTCGGTTTCGG
This sequence comes from Pirellulaceae bacterium, assembly GCA_035327685.1. Lineage (GTDB taxonomy): Bacteria > Planctomycetota > Planctomycetia > Pirellulales > Pirellulaceae > BJ22. The sequence goes on from DAOLCX010000010.1 coordinate 12,031, forward strand.
CCAATGAGTGTAAGGCGAACGGATTGGCGGCCGGGTCGGATGACATGTCGCCCCCATCAACTCCCCACCGCGGCAAATTGATCCCCCACATGGCCATCGTCTGCACGCCAAATTGCGAGTGGAGGAAACTGGCGAATTCCCAATCGACCCGCATTCGTTGGTTGATATCGTGTTCAGCAACTTGTTCCAAACACCATCTCCAGCGCTCCCCGTCATTGGATGCGGCGGCCCAAGATGCGGGAATCGAATAAAACACCGGGTTACCTTCTGCATCGACCGGCGCTCCTTTACTAGGTTCTTCGCCCCAACCAGGCCAACGGTGACCATAATGGCCATCGGAAACATCATAGTCCGGGAGAGTGTCCAAATTGGTCAGAGACTGAAGGCGCCAGGCTTTAAAATCATCACGTTGATACCGGATAGCGCCTGCCCAACTTAAGTAGAACTGGCCTTTGGCTTCACCATCTGCATGGGGATCGGCCAACATTGGGCCTTGGGCAGCCATGAAGACTTGCAACGCCCGCACACGATCGCGCTCGCTGGCGTCAGCCCAAGCACCGCCGCCGCGCTGCCCGCCACGCAAAAATTCGCCGGCAACCCAAAAGCCCCACGCCTCTGTGTTGACATACGACTCAGCAACCGCTTGCAACAAACGCCAATCCTGCGAATGGAGTTCAATCAACTCCTCGCGGATGGCATCCCATTCGTGAATCCGCTGCAAGTTAATCAGGCATTCTCCGATGCGCGAGTAATCGGCAGCCAGAGTGATCCCTTGTGCCTGAGGATGACGGGCCAGCTTCAGGTAGATTTCCATCGCATCGCGGAAATTTCCCTCGGCGAATTTTCGGTCTGCCAACTTCCGTTGCTCGGGATCGGAATGGCCGGTAGTCTTTGGACTCATCGAGGCATTCCACGTAGAAAATCCGAGAACGGAACAAAACGCAACCAACAGAATGCGAGACAACATAGGTGACTCCGGCTCCTGAATTGATCCATGCAAACAGCCTTTCCGACGCATGCCAAAGCACATTAGTTCCCGTCGAATTTTCTCAATAATAGGCTTTCCCTGCCAGCGGTCGGCCAATTCGTAACCGTTCACGGATGCTGGCGGAAAAGCGTGATTGTCGAACAATTATCCTCAATTGTTCATCTTTGAAGGATGGTAACCCCGGCCAGGGGCCCGAACAATTGAGAACAATAGTTCCTCAATTTCGTGAACGATTAGTGCTATTGAAACCATTCACGATATGGACGGTGCGTGGAGCAATTCGTTCGAAAAAACATGGTAGTTTGGACGAATCGATCTACAACAAGACGACTTGCGGAACGCACCAGAACCAAGCTT